>NZ_AKIS01000046.1:0-14823 GCF_000277005.1 Pontibacter sp. BAB1700
CATTATATATTTTATTTTTTTCATACATATCTTTAAGCTGCTTTCCTTTCGCATCAGTTGGCCCTCCTTTTATAGTTAATAGTGTCAACTGGGCACAGACCGCATCAATAGCGTACCTTCTTGCACTAAAATTAACCTTATTTTTAAAGAAGTTATGCTTTGCTAAAGCCTTGACAGCTAATCTCATCTGACCTCTCATAGCGTTTCTTTTCTCAGCTGCACTAAGAGGAGTACCTTTATTTAGTCTTAGAAACATATCCTCTTCTTCATCGTCAGTACAAGTTAATAATACCACATCTAAAGTTCTTGTTACAATGTTGGCTTTTTCTTGTACATCTAAACCCTGCTTAAGTATATTGTTACCTTCTTTATTTGTATTAAAATATTTCCCTCGCATTGACTCAGGAAGAGAAGTTGCAGTACCGAGGGGAAACTCATTAGCTAAGAATTCACATATTGCTGTTAAACGTTGCTGACCATCAATCAACCACCAAACTATTTGGTTATTCTCATTTATACTATTACGGAGGTATATTTTGGGAATATCATAATCATTATAAAGTGAATCTATTAACATTTGCTTTTGATCAAGTGTCCAAGCAGTGTCTTCTCTCTGAATATCTGGTATCTTGATATATGAATTAAAATAATCAGGTATCATGCTTACCTGAATGTTCATTGGCTTGCGTTGCATTATTTAAAAGTTAGAAGTTATTAAATCATGTTTAATGGTTTGTAATTCTGCAGGCAACCAACAATCTATTTGAGAATTTGGGGTTCCTTTAGGTATTAATCTATAATTGCCAGCTTTTATTCTTCCTTGCCTAATACTTTTAACAATAGGATGTTCTGGCTTATAACGACCAAAGCCATCAATTTCATAAAAGTAACCTATATTGTCATGTATACTAAATTGAGCATTTAGCTGCTTTATAATATTATGCGAGTTCTCAAAGTAAAATTCGCCAAAGTGAACTTTAGTACTCCATAAAGCGCCCCAGCCTTGGTCATCTTTACCCTCTATTACAATGCTTAGGTTTTTAGAACAACGCTGAATCCAATAAGGCCAAACTACACATTCTATCCCAAATGCTGACTCTATAGCATCTTTTCTTTCAAATGGATCTTCGGGCACACGATTATTCTGAATTGTAAAATGACCAGGGCCATGAAATTCAATAAAGGTACTCTTACCATCAATTGCTACCTTCATATCAATGCGCTTTCTGCCCCAAGGCACTTGGTGCTCAACTACAGCATTTGGATAGCTTTGTCTGATGATGGCAGCCAAAATAAACTCATCTATACTTGCAGAAGCGTTACCATACTTATAAGGAACAGCTCCAGGTATAGCCCCATCCTTCCAGAGCTTACCTAAGACTCTTTCGTCGATATATAAACCGTTATCAAATTTTTCGAACGGTAACTGACTTAGAGCTTCCGTTTCTACTTTTAAAATTTTGCTTACATCTTCTTTTGAGATGTAAGAGCCGACATACTTATCAGATTCTGATAAGTTGAAAAAACCTTTTGGATTACCTAACATGCTATGTTAAATTTCTACTACACCACCTCCAACACCTCATACACATTCCCCCCAAACTCTACCTTAACCCCAGGCTGCTTTCCTAGCAACACTTGAGCTAAGCCGGAAGTAGGCAGGATTTGCTTATAGCCATCGGTGGTGAGAATATCTTTCTGGGCGTTTGGAAGTATAGCGTACTTCATTCGCTGACCGCCGGTATGGCCAAGGGTTACTTTGCTTCCCTCCTGCACCTGGTGGTTTACTGTTTTGGCGAAGAGTGGCGTGTTGGCCTCGAACAGGTCTGCTTGGGCAGTTGGCTGTTTGGCTTTGGCAGCTTTAGGGGCTTTCGCGGCGGCCTTTTTCTTGCTGCTGCCTTTCTTATCCCATAAGCCGGCCTTTACCTCTTCTTCGTGGATTTGGTGGTTTAGCTCTAACAGGCGCTTGAGTACCTCTTTGCGGGCATCGGGGTGGATGGTGTAGCGGATTCTGTCGTTCTCGGGCAGGTACTCTAATTCATAAAAGTCGTGGCGCAGTTGTATATCCTGCCAGCCATAGGCTTCCAGCACGGCTTCATCCATTTGAACATGCAGCTGGCGCAGCTTCTCTATACCTGCTACAGCTTCGTTGAAAGTGATAGTACCGGGTGTTTTAGCTAAATGCTTGCGTAGTTGGGCTGCTTCTTTGCCTACCAGTTTTTCAAAAGCCTTATCCTCTAAGCCAGCTTCGGTAGCGGTAATGGCACGGAGTGTATCGCTATGGAAAAGGTTATAGGTTTTGGTAAGGCCGAGCTGAACTTTTAACATCACCTGTTGACGATATACATCATAGCTTTTTGCTATATCCTCTAAAGCTTGCTCTTGAGAGTTATAAATTTGGCTTGGGAATGGATATGTTTCAAAACAATCTGTAGGATTATATCTATTAGTGATTCCCAAAGAAGAACCTAAAAAATCACTCCAACATCCGTGTATAGTAGATTGTAGAAAAGCTAAATATAAGTGCTTATCGAATGCAAATACATTAATAGCGTTTGTAAAAACTGTTTTAGTATTATAGAAAGAAAAACAATTATACTTTGAAACGACTCCATTTATTAGACAACAGTTTAAGTTTTTGATTGCATTGTATAAGTTTGGTCTAGGTCTATTATATAACCACCAATTTTCTCTACTACTTTTATCCTTTACTGTTTGCCTATAGGGTAGTACTCTTTCTATCAAAACTTGCTCAATATGCGACAGTTTATTTAACTCTTTTATATTTACCCCTGTAACATTGATTATCTTACCTGAAGCCTTAAAGGCAGGTTCATTTAAGTATGTATCAGCATTTAAATAATCAAATAAGTATTCTCTATATTCATCATATTTAGATAAATGTAGAAATTCTTCTTTGGACATTACGAAACCCATACCTCCAGTATCTACTCCTTTAAAGCTTAAATTTTCGTTAGCTTTTAAAATTTCAGGAGTTTGACTAAGAGATGAATCATCAAGAAATGCACTTATGGAATCGACTTGTTTAGATCCAATGTATTTTGACTTTACATTATTTCTTGAAAGTGCTAATAATGTTACTAATAAACTTGCTTTACCAGGCCATTTAACTTTTGGTAAAGCATAGTTGATCCTGAATTGCCTTTCTAATAAGACCTCAAGAGATGAAGTTCTATTATCTGTTTCATTAATTGAACTTGTAGTAATCAATGCAAAAAAACCATTCTGCTCAATGATGGTAGCTATTCTATCTACAAAATGACAGCAGAAATCAGCATTGCCATTTATAAATGGTTTGTTCGTATTTAGAAACTTTCTATAATCATCTCCAAAGTGAGAACTTATTCTATTCCCCCACAGATAAGGCGGATTACCAAGTATACAACTAAACCCCCCCTGCTGGAAAACTTCAGGGAACTCTAGAAACCAATGAAAGAAGCGTTTTTCAGCTGTTAGAGCTATCGTTCTAGTCTCTATAGTTGTTGGTACCGCCTTCGTGCCTTTCAAGTATTGGAAGTAATTGGCATCAGTAACTAGGTAATCTTTATTGGCAGACGTTTTAGGTATAAAGAATTGTGCTACCTGTAAATCGGCTAAGGCTTTCAGGCGCTGCAAAGCACCACTATGAATCAGCTTGTTATAAGCTGCACTTTTCTTTTCAATCTCTTCTGGAGTAGTTTCAGGCAGTTGCGAGAACTTCTGAAACTCCTGCAGCACATTCTCCAAACCCTTCCCTATGTTACCATCAAAATCAAGAGTTGCCTGACCACGTGTATCACGCTCGACTTTGTTGCGCTTTGCATAGGCTCTGGCTACCTCTTTATCATCGCCTGGTAAAGCTTTAAAGGCTTCGTCAGCTATACCACGCTGCAGCTCCTCTTTATGCGCCAGGCCTACGATGGCGTCGCCGCACTTGATGTGGTGGTCCAGGAAGTTAAGCGGCTCGCCGGGGTTATGCGCCTCCAGCCACAGGGCCACTTTACAAAGCTCTACAGCCAGCGGGTTTTTATCTACACCATAAATGCAGTTCTTGATTACATCGCGTATGGCATGGCGCATCGCCGATGGCGTAGGCTGGTCTTCGTTGGTGCGCACCCGTGCCAGCTCGGTGGCAATACGTCGTGCCGCCGAAAGCAAGATGTGTCCACTACCGCAGGCCACGTCGCATACCTTAATAGAGAGCAAAGCGGCCTCTTTGTTTGGCTGCTTCAGCTTGTCTTCTATCACATACTCCAGCGAGTGCTTTATCAGCGGCTTCACCAGCTCTTCTGGGGTATAGTGCGAGCCCGAAGACGAGCGGCCTGTACCTTCCACAAAAGTAAAAGCTGGCTTACCAGCCACGCTGATAAAGGTAGCATCAAACTCCAGCAAGCCTTCGTACACCGAGCCAAATTCTTCTACATCCAGGTCAGAGTAGTTTACACGCACCCAATGCCCATGCTCGCTCCTGAACAGCGTCAGGTGACGGATAACGTCCAGCAATGTTTTATTGTCCAGCTTCAGGGTAGGCAATTCGCCGAGCGCACTTGGCGAGAATAAGCCAGAGCCCAGTGGTTTTATACCTAGCTTTTCGCCAAAGTGGCTTTTCTCAAATAACAGGAAAGTGCTGTTCAGGCCCTCCCACAGGTCGTGCTTGCGGCCATCTACATAATGCGCTTTGGCAGCCAGTTTGCGCAGACGCTCAATGCTGTAAAAGTCGTAATAGATGTTACGCTTGCGCTGCAGCTCTTCGTCTTTGGTGTCAGGGTATACCAGGTTGCGCTCCTCGGTTACAATCAAGAAGAGCAATCGGTAAATCAGGCGTAACTGGTATAGGTAATAGTCGGCAGGCGTCAACAGCTTGCCATTCAGCACTACATCAGTGTAAACCGTAGTATCGCCATCAACTATAGTTTCATTCTTAACTATAGCCTTATTATCAGGGTGCTTCAAAAAGCCATTGGCCAGTTCTTTTATAGAGTTCTCTACGGCTATACTTAGTTTCTCGCGTATGCGGGAGCCCGAAGCCAACGATTCCTGATGGTAGTACTCAATAAAGCTTTCCGTTGCCTGGTCTGACTGCTTCGGCATGCGGGTAGCGTGCAGCAAACGGAACAGCGCTGCAAAGTCTGCATACAGCTCTTCCTCCATCATCTTCTCCAGGTCGAACTCCAGGTAGCTCAGGCGCACCAGGCGGGTAGCATCGCGCAGCAAACGCAGGTAACGGCCATTACACACCAGAGCATACACATGCTCGGTGCTATTTATGTACTCCTGCGCCAGCGCATGCGGCGATAAACGTGGTCCACCGGTTTCGCGGCGCTGGTCCAGGTTATCGTTTATACCCATAATGTGCACCGGAAGCCCTTTCAGGTTGGTAGCCCGGTGGCTGATGGCAAAGCTTTTGTCGTTCACCATCTCGGCTCTGGAGCTTTCCAGCTCGTAGCCCAGCGTAGAGAGCAAAGGCAGCACCCACAGGTTACGGGTTTCGGTAGTGCCGCTTTTGGTGGTTTCGGCCACCCGCTCCATCTTCATCTTAAATGCCTGCCAATAACTACGCGCCGCCGACCAGGCCAGACCGATTTCATCCCTAACCTTTACGCCTCTCTCAAAGCCAAAGGCTGCAGCCTGCTGGTGTTTAAAGTCATCATCATTCCGGATCTTATCAATTACCTCACTCGAAATGATATTGCCTTGTATGTTTATACTTGGGTAATTCATGGTAAAAAGCTAAATCGGTTAAGGGATGAAAACATAAACGCCCAGAATATCAGGTGGCAGCACCGGGTGCACCGCCTCATAGCTACGGCCTCCAACCAGCTTTTTAAACTGGCCATGCGCCTCTACCAGCGCCTCTGCCCGTTGCTCCGCCAGTTGCAGGAACTTAGGCTTCTGCACCGTAAACACATCCTTCTCATTCTCAATCATGGCTGCCTGGCGCTCTGGAGATAGCTGCACCGTACTTTGTGCCTCAAACAGTAGCTGTTTGCAGGTAGTATAATCCAGCTCTTCGGCATCAGCACCACTACCGGCATAGCCCCACAGGTACATCTCTTCCGAAATGTTCTCGTTTTTGCTGTTCACCTCTTTAATCACGTTCCGCACCCGGAACTGTATCAGCGTAGTCTTTTTAGAGACGTTAGCCGTTTTAATCACAGCCGAACGGGCAATGCGGCTATAGTGTCCTTTCTCTTCAAAAGCCAGCGACAACAGGAACTGGCAAAGCTGCTCCACAAAATTGTGGTTTCGCCCAATGTAACGATAGCCTTCCGGCGTAGGCGAGTCAAAGCTTACCCGCGCTATTTCACGCCCGCCCAAGGCATCGCGCAGGTGCACCGGCAGGTTAGCGGTATACACTTTATATCCTGGTCCGTCAGCCTCTACCTTGCCACCCAAATGCACCACGCCAGCCCGTACAATATGCTCTACAGATTGCACATCGCCTATGGCTTCGTCTACCTTGCGTAGGTCAGCTTCAATCTCCTCCGGCTTCACCGATTCGTGGGCAAAAATGCTGCGCAGGTTTTCCGCCTTGCGCTTTGCCTCTTCCAGCTCTGTGGTAATTGTATTGCTGGAACGAGAGAAAGCATCACCAAAGTCAATTTGTTGCTGGGTAGCGGCCAAAGCTCCTCTAGGATCTAAGAGCACTTCTTTCAGCACCGCATCCATGATAGAACGGTTATCCTCACCCAGGCTGATGGATACACCCGTAGAGCGCTGTATATCGCGCACCTTCCGGATAAGCACTTTTAATACAATGGCATCTATCGGGTTATCCTCGCCCCATACCATGTAGGTCTTCACCGTTGCAGCACGTTGTCCGTAGCGGTCAACGCGGCCCTCCCGCTGCTCAATGCGGTTCGGGTTCCAGGGTAGGTCATAGTGCAGTATAGAATTGAACGCATCCTGCAAGTTTATACCTTCACTCAAACAGTCGGTAGCCACCAATACCCGCTTCGGAGAGTCCTTCATCGTTTCAATGATCTCTTTCCGTTGCTCATCCGGCAGTTCCGACGTAATGGTTTGCACCAGCACTGATTTTGGCAACTCAGCTTTCAGAATCTCCCCAACATACTTGGCTGTTTCGATGTATTTGCAGAAGATGATTGGATTATACCCTTCCTTCAGCCAGTCGGCTACTATCTTATGTGCTGTGGCTACTTTCTTGTCTTTCTCTATACCAAACAGCTTCTCAATCTCTTCTGCCAAATACTTCAGATCACTCTGCTCATCACTCGTTAGCTCCGTTTGGTCCAGAAGTTCCGTTAACGTATGATCGCTGTCGCTTTCTAATTTCTCAATAACTGGGTTCTCATCATACAGCAATTCATCGCCAAGGTCCTTTACCTTTTGCATACGCGACTGCAACATACTATATCCAGCTTGCGGGCTCGACATAATGCCGCGCAGCAAGCCCAGCGCCGCCCAATACTTACCTCTAGCACCTTGAATCTCTGTGTCGCCTTGCGTAAGCCCTCTGGCGAACTTGTATACCTCGTTGTAGAAGTTGGCATAGGTAGGTGACAGCTTATACCCCACCTCCACCGATTCACGCTCTGGGAATGGTGTTACTTCTTTTAGCCAACGCTTAATGTTTTCGCGCTTACGCTGGATGAAATGTCTTGCAATTTTTCGCTTGCTAGTCTGGTCTTTACTATCCAGCGAATACTTCTCAAACTCAGGTTTAAGCAAGCCTAGCAAAGACAGAAACTCTTCGTCTTTACCACTATGCGGCGTTGCCGTTAAGAGCAACAAGTGCTGCTGCTCGTTTTTGGCAATCTGGTGCAACAAGTGGTAGCGTTGCTGCTGCGATGGAGACTTAGCATCCTTAGGTTTCGCGCAGGTATGCGCCTCGTCCACAATCACAAACTCCGGGCAGTCGTTTAGGAAAATGTTTTTCTTTCGCTCTGACTTGATGTAGTCTATAGAGATAACCTGGTATGGGTAATGCTGGAACACGCTGCCATCACCTGGCAGTTTGCGCTCCAAAGAAGCCACCGTACTTGATCGGATAATTTCCGCTTCAATATCCAGCTTATCCTTCAGCTCTTTTTGCCATTGCTCACATAGGTGTGGCAAACAGATAACAGCAAATCGTTTAATTTCGCCCCGCTCCATCAGCTCCTTCAGGATGATCAACGCTTCTACTGTTTTCCCAATACCTACGTCATCCGCAATCAGCAAGCGGGTAACATCCTGCTTTAGCGCCATCACCAAGGGCACGATCTGGTAAGAACGTGGTCTAAACGACAGCTTAGCCGTGCAGCGGAAAGGTCCGCTGGCATTTCGGAAGCTCAATCGGCTGGCATCGAACATTAAGCGTGCCGTAGAAAAATCACCCAAGTCGTCAACCGTTGGTTCCGGAAAAGTATCTTCTTCTATCTTATCACCGGCTACCTGCAAAGGCAGGAAAATACCGGTTATTTCATCGTCTGTTCCGCCAAGTGGTTTAGCCAATAATAGATCCTTATCAGGAGATGGCATTACAATCCAGCGTCTGCCTCGTAAGCGTATGATCTTACCTGGTGTAGCAATATGTTTCATTATTGCAGTTTCTTAAAGATGTCTTTTCGTTTTTCTAACAGGCTTTCGATTGGCTCGGAGTAATGCCACTCAATCACATCAAAGCCCATGTCGCGCAGTATCTGACGCTTCATTTTATCGTCGGCCACTACTTCCGGCTTGTCATGCACAGAGCCATCACAGAAGATAAGCGCCTGCACCTCCTCCCCGTTCATGTACACAAAGTCGGCACTGATGTAATGCTGCGATACCTCCGACATATTCACCTGCGCTTTATCAGGCAGTCTGTAGTTGTTTTTGTACAGGTACTGGATAAAAGGCTCCTCTGTAGCCGATCCTTTATCAAAGCTTTCAATCAGATAGTTATAGTGATCTTCTCTGCTTTTAAAAACCGAATTAAAAGCGGCAGTATTATCTACCTCACAGTCTATCAACTGTTCCAAGGTAGCTTTAATACTGAATCTATCCAGCTGCTCATGATAGCGTTGGTTATAGTAACTGAGCAAATCATCGTAAGAAGCTTTCGGACGCACAGGTATCGTATCCTGCTTTGTCTCCGGATTGAAGTGGCATATGCGGTAAGCCTCCCTAAATACTTCTTTCATCTTCACAGGGGACTGGATTAGCTGTGTTAAAACACCTAGACTACCTTCAGCTGCTTCATAGATCAGAATATTTTGGTTATCCTTTTCGCCCATAAACCATACGCCCACTTCCGACTGCTCCACCTGGAACACATTTTCGATGGCACGTTTCAATGCATAAGCTAAGGTGATCACACCCTCTTGCTGTAAACCTAGCGAATGGCCAGGCTGCAGGTATAAGGTGTCCGCAGTGTCGGTTGTGTACACATGCACAGTCTTGGTCGGGTCGCTTTCTCTGGCAGGAGAGTCAAGGTCAATCTGCTTTAGCCATTTACCCGAAGTAGAACCTATTTTAAAGCCGCTCTTATCAGCGGCAGCACGCCAATACATATTGAGTTGCATCAAGCGGGTTGCCGAATTGAAAGTAAGATTGAGTAGTGGTGCTTCATCAGCCTGCAACACGGCCTTTTTGGCATGTTCAATACCTTTCGGGTAAGAGAAGTATTGCTCCATTTTATACCCTGTTGACATGCGCTCTTCTTCTTCACTCGAAATGCGCTCCACAGGTCGTGTAATACTTTCACTCAGCTCAATCAGGTTTGTATGCACACCTGCATTTGTGTCGTATTTCAATACAGCCCCAGTTATAGGATCGTTATTGATCACTTTCCCTTCTTCCCCAAGCCAGGCATAGCCAGTAACACCTGAGTACTTTAGCTTTTCCAGTTTGGTATCTACATCCGACACCTGCATTTGCGAAACGCGGTGCTTGCCACCATTGTGGTAGATCAAGTTATCTGGTCCAAACTCTTTCAAGGCAATGAACCTGGAGCGCGAAATATACTGTCCCTGATCTTTCTTGCCCACATAGGCTCGGATAGGCAGTCGGGTAAAGTTATAGCCTGGCAAGAAGCCTTCAGAAGCCAGGTAACGGTAGATATAGAATTCAGACTGATTGGACACACCTCTGGTACTTTCATTCAGCAACAAGCTGCGCTGGCGCATACCCATGGCCTGCATCCGTTTGGCTTCTTTTACTTCACTAGAATCTGCCCCATACACTGGGTTATTGAACACTTCTGAAGCTTTTGCAATTAGCGTTGTTGCATTTCGGTATAGCTTTCTCCATCGGTCGAAGCTACGGTCCAGCTTAGTATAAAATTCATTGCTTTTTGCCTCAAGCCATTCGTTGCTATACCAATCGGTTTGTGCCAAATCAGGCATTAAATCCTGAATCACGGTTTTAAAACCCTCCACCCAGTCCAGTCGCTTGTCTTCCAGCTTGCTTTTAATGTCCGCTTCAATCGTCTCCTTGATTGGCAAATCCTTTATGTCGCTAACATTAACAATGTCACCGACAGATGAACTTACATCTGCAACCGCTAATTGCATCAGGATGTAAGAGTTCAGATGGCTATGCAACAATTCTTCGTTGGTCAGGTCAATCTTAGGGGCAGTTACCGCACCTGCTACCATCTGGATAGCGTTCTGGAAATATTGCCTATCGTGTGGGGACTGGGCGGAGCAGTAGGTAAATACCAATGCCGTCTGCCCACTACGACCTGCGCGGCCACTACGCTGCGCATAATTGGCAGGGTTAGGCGGTACGTTGCGCATGTGCACAATATCCAGAGAAGAAATATCGATACCAAGTTCCATAGTAGGTGAGCAGTACAGTACAGATAGATCACCTTTTCTGAAAGCCTCCTCCCGTTCAATCCTATCCTGCGTATCCACTTGGCCGGTATGCTCTCCTGCCACAAAGGTTTTATAGAACTGCTTAAAGTCTTGCTGATAGAAACGCTTGAAATACAGGTTGGGCTCCACTTTAAGCTCACCTCCAATCGTAACAGTGCGTACCTCATCAGGTAGTACAGATTTGCCATTACCCAGGCGCCAAACCACTTTTTCTACACGTAGTTGGTATCCTGTTCCATCACCTTTCTGCCCTTTCACCTTTTTTTCAGCTAAGAAGTACCCTCTCTTAGTCAGGATATGGCACAGAGAAGAGATATAGGTGCTAAGCTCTTCCCCTTTTATGGAATCAAGTCCATGCTTATTGAAGAGCCGCTTGATATACTTCCCTAGGTTACTTGCCGGACCTATACTTTCAGCAAAGAAGCCTCGCTGTAGTTTTCCAACAGATTTTGGCAACAGCACAGGGGGCACCTCGATTTTCTCATCAGCCTCCAGAGACCATTCCTTATCTGCATCTAGCCGCTGACGCAGGCGATCTTCCAGTACACCCCTATTTTCTGCATCAAGATGATAATAATCAAATGCATAAGAAGATCGGAAATAGTTTAAGAACTGCAGCAGTATATGATATCGTGATGCAGCGTCAAGCTTATCAAACAACGCGATACCTTCAAAAAGCTTTATCATTTGCGGCGAAATCCTGCAGCCCATCGTAATCAACATCCAATAACCCGCATTGCTCCAGGTTAGGTGTGTTGTATCTCCATCCTCTTCTTAGATCGTACAGTATCCTTAATATCAGGAGATCTTTGATAGCCTTTACATTATCCGGATCCGGCCAACCAGGATCCCCAGGATTCCGGGCATAATCTTCCTCTTTTAGATTTAAAGCGGCAAGAACTTTTGCACTGATATTATCGATTGACAACGCGTGATTTGGCTCATTGCGCAGCGCATGATAAATAGCTGATCGTATTCTACCTATCAGTAAAAAGTCGTTAAAATGTCCTGTCTGCAGCGAAGCATCCTGGCGATTATCCGTAAAGCTCATCACCTTTTGCTGCTCCTTCGCAACATCTTGGTTATGCTGCGCTTTCAAAATACCAAATGAAGTAATAGTAGTAGCAGTACTTCGACCAACATTACCTACCTTCATCAACTTGGTATTCTCTTTTGTCCTCGGATCATACACTACACCGGCAGTAGGGTCAACAAGTAATGGCGCGGCAATAAACCAACCTTTGTACGTTAGCTCATTTGGATTTGAAGAAAAGCGCCCATCGTTACTAAAAGAGATTTGCTGCGGTATTCTATACTCATAGAAGTTTTCAGGAACAAGGTTTCCGTACCTGTCAGTTCTGGTCCAGGTATCGGGCAGAGTTTCTACCATGTCATCACTCCATATAGCTTCATTCTGCATAGGCAACACGATATAGCCATCACAGAAATCTTCTTCTTTTAAAGTACGCGCAGGTATACCTTCCTTCTTACTTCCTTTCAGATCATTCTTTGTTATCTTATCAGGCAGGTTATTTGGATCCCTTGGCAGTAAAATACCCTTTTCAAAATCCCTTTTGACACTGACGAAATCATAGCCGGAATAACGGCTGAACACAACAGGATATACACGCTTATCAGGATCAGATTCCAGATATAAACCGTCATCTAGCGTAATCGTACGCTGTTGACGACCTTCCATGGTAACGTAGATATTACCTGTCTGGGAAATAAACTGGTGAATCTTAAGCGGCAGGAAAGACTTTCTATCTTTCAGGTTCTTAATATTTAGCGCCTCTGACCATTCGAAAAATTTGGCCAACGCCTGTTTACAGCTCTCCAAGCTTTCTAATGAATCTTCAGAAAGCAACTGTATAATCTCAGCTAGTGACAATGGCTTACCGCGATGAATAAAGCCATCCTCGTCCCGCTTTAACGCTACCTTATTTTCCAGCCATATCGCCAACGGATGATTGATGAACGCATCCTCGCTGCCATCAACCCGGATATCGGCATGTATAGCCTCTTGCAAGTCGAAAGTGCTTGGCAACTTACCATCATACTTGGTGCAAGTTTCCAGTATCTCCCCAATTACCTGATCAGCATTATATTTTTCACCAAATATTTGAGAAGCAACCCTAGCTACCTCTTCCAGCTGCACATCTCTAGTTCCACCCGAAACCATTGTCGCCGACGTACCAATACACTGAATCTGATTCTCTGATATAGACTTCAGGCGTCGGATCAGCATCGCCACGTCTGCTCCCTGGCGCCCACGATATGTATGAAGTTCGTCAAATACCAGGAAACGTAGATTTTCACGGATAGACTGCCGAATATTCTTTTCCCGAGCTCTTGTTAGCATGAGCTCCAACATCATGTAGTTCGTTAGGATAATGTCGGGCATATCAGCCTCAATCCTATCTCGATCCTGCTGACTCTCTTGGCCGGTATACTTTGCAAATGTTATAGGAAAGTCTGAGCCATAGTTTTCTTTATACTTTTTAATCTCCTCTTCCTGTGAGTTTATCAAGGCATTCATAGGATATACCAGAATGGCCTTAATGCCTTTTTTCTTCTCAGACTTCAGAATATGGTTGAAGATCGTCGCCAGAAAAGTTAGGGACTTACCGGAGCCTGTGCCCGATGTTACGACAAAGCTTTTACCACTTACACCAAGGCGAATTGCCTTCTCCTGGTGCAGGTATAGTCGGTAGCTTCCGAATATTTTACTTATATCTGGATGTACTACTCCTTCAGAAATAAGTGTATTTATTTCTTTCGCCTTTTCAAAGGTTGGGTTAAACTGGAGAAGTGGTTCAGGCAGATACCTCCCATCGATAAGCGATTTATCAACTAACTCTTTGAGTTTGGTATCTTTAATATTGCTAAAGCTTTTTAAGTAGCTTTTATAATCTTCAACTATGGTATCGTGTAACTGTAGTGCTTTCATAAGCCTGGGGGTTTCAGCTGTAAGTTATAACTTTAAAATAAAAATTATCATATGTATGCTTTATCTTGAGCTGTTACATATATTAGAATCTAGTGCGTGTAATTTTTAGGCTTAATTTAAACTCATCTGCTCTGCTCCATCAACTGATCAGCCAACCTGCTGATCTCCTCCCCCTCATGCAGCAGATCCCGCCACCGTTCAGGTATAGCCTTTTCCCCGTAGTAAGCACCTGCTAACTGGCCATACACGGCACCTGTTGTATCAGCATCATCGCCAAGGTTCACAGCCAATAGTGCACCTTCCTCAAATGTTTCGGAGCGGTGAAAAGCCCATAAGGCCGCTTCCAAGGATTCTACTACATAGCCGCTGCCTTTAATGTAAGGCGGAATTAAAGCCTTGAAAGTACCCTTAGCCACTTGCCCAATGGCAGGGCTGAGTTCGTATTGGCTCCAATAATCCTGCACAGGAGAGAAAAGAGGCGCTAGTAGCTCTTCTTTGCTCCTGCCCTGCAGTGCACCTACGATCAGACCACTCAGGTATACGCAGGCATCCACGGCTGTACGGGCACCGTGTGTGGTACGGGAGCTGTGTGCAGCATATTCAAGTGCCTGCTCCGGTTGCTGGTGAAAGTATAAAGGCACCGGCGCCAACCGCATAATAGAGCCATTGCCGGCTGTGTTTGGATCGGTTGAACCACTGTAAGGCTCCTGTGTTTGCCCAAACCGGTATAGGGCTTGGCGAGTTGCATTGCCGATATCGAAGCAGTGGCCAGTGGAGCTTCGGTACCCATCGCGGTACCAGTGCACATACCTTTCCATCTGGTCTTTTGGGTCAAAACCCTTGCAGTGCAGCAGGCTGTCGGCCAGGCAAAGCGCCATGGAGGTATCGTCGGTCCACTGCCCGGGCTCCAATTCAAAAGGACCACCTCCTACCATATCGGTTAAGGGCTCGAAACTACCCGGCTGGGTAAATTCCAAGGTCGTTCCCAAGGCATCACCCACGGCCAAGCCGAGTAGTGCACCCCTGCCTCTATCCTGTGTTGTGAGTGTCATTATTTCCCTGATTTTT
>NZ_AKIS01000047.1:0-33533 GCF_000277005.1 Pontibacter sp. BAB1700
CTTGTTATTTTCCATGGGTATATAGTTTAGTTTTTTTAAGGTTCTTACAGGTAAATCATGGCCTGCAGCGTGATTTCCGGACGGTACTTCAGGTTATTCAGGTTGGTAAAATCCGGACGGTTGCGGTAGTTGAGCGTAAGTTTGGAGTGATGTCCTTCAAGCAAGAGGTTCGCACCAAGGTCAAGCACTTTCACAGGCACTTTTTCGCCCCGGCTGTTCTGCACGCCATCCAGACTGCCGTAGCTATAGGCGGCATAGGGCTGTAGACGGGCTTTTTCAGTTATTAAGTCTTTGGGCAGTAAGTAGCCTACCTGACCGTACAGGATGTCGCCTGTGCCGATGGTCGGGAATGCATTACCGCGCAGGCCACCGCCACCCTGTGCTGGGTTCATGATGCCGATGTTGCGCACGTTGTCTCTGCCGAAATCGTAGTTATAGTACACGCCATAGGCTGTCAGAGCGGTATTTTGTTCGGTATTGAGCGGTAGGTCCAGAAAGGCATCTACGCCAAACAGGTTGATGTTTTCTTTTTCTACAATAAATCCGTTGATGGTATTCTGCTCACGCCACATGCCATCTTTGTTGTGCATGAAGCCGGCACCGATGTTAAACACACGCTTGGTGCCCAAATACGTGCCTACCATGAACGGCAACAGGTTAGACTCCTGGTCCAGGAACTGCCAGTTGAAATAGCCCTGGTATACCTTGTTGTTGTTCTGCGGATTGTAATTGGCTGCCGGCCCGATCGCCTCTGCCGTATTGGTCAGAAAGGGGTCGTTGACGGCCACACGGTAATCCAGTTTGCCGAGTTTACCTTTGGCATACACGCCCAGCATACGGGCGAACTGGTCAGCGGCATCAATGGTGGCCCAGTTGAAGATAGGCGCATCGATGGTCATGAAGTTGAGGGTGCTGGCATTTGACATCCGCGAGATGCCGTTCCAGTAATGCAGACCCGCCCCGATTGAAAGCGCCTTGTCGAACACCTTGTATTCCGTCCAGGCATCGTGAATAAAAATCTGCGGCTTCTTACCATCCAACGCTGGGTTCACGCCGCCACTAATCGCATTCTGGTTGTTAATACCAAAGTGTAACAACACCAGAAAACGCGGTGAGATCTGGGAGTAGGTAAGGAAGCGGGAACGGCGCAAACCAAAGTCCAGGGTATTGTCAACCGGTTCGCCATTGCGAATGGTACCCGAGTTGTGCTCGTTATACCTGACCCATACCTGATGCCAGGTGATGAATCGGATGTACTTAGACCCGTCTTCGTTAATAGGCAGCTTGATACCAGCGCCATACTCTGTGGAGCCCTGTGCAGACGCACTCCTCCCGACACAGCAAAGCACCAGCCCTGCTGCTACATATAGTAACAGTTTTTTCATTTGGAATACTAAATGTTAAGGTGAAGAGAGGTCAGCTGTTTCCCCGAATTCTTTATCTATTTTAAGGAAGATTTATGAAAAAGGGTAAAGAGGTGTATATATTTGGTAAGTTGATATACATTAGTCTTTAAACCGCTTCCACTTGATCATCATGTACTTGTCACCAAGCTCGGTGATCATCATACCGGCGCCTTTCAGGTTAGCGCTGTTTTTCATGTGCTCCACCAGTTCAGCATGGTTCAGAATCTTGTAGGTGGGATGATATTCTGTTTGCTCCGGGGCCTTGATCTTGTACTTCCGCACCCAGTTCATGATAGAAACGTGGCTCACGCCCAGAATGCGCTCAATCTCACGGTAGCTTATACCTTCAATGTAGAGCTGCAGCGCCTTGGTTACATAGTAGCTGTCTATGCCTTTCCCGAGCTTGTTCACGGTGAAATAATAACCGCACTTCTTGCAGCGGTAGCGCTGTCGATCATTGATGATGCCACTTTTTACGACTTCCAAAGCATTACATTTCGGGCAGATCGGGTTTTTCATAACAGCCTCAGGTATAGCTAAAAAACAACTATACCAATTTAGCATAACTATAACAAATTAGCAATAATGCTTTAGAAACTATTTTTATCAGTATCAGCAGGTTATGCGTGTATAAACATCAGTCGGTTTCTATACCTCAGTGTTATTAACGAAAAAGCCCTGCCACATGGGCAGGGCTCTAGCATCGTGTATGTAAACGATGAACCAAAACTACATGTCCCGCACGGACACAATTACTTCGTCAAATTTATCGGTATTGTTCAGAAACCAGGCAATTTTGCTTCCCACTTCTTCTGGGGAGGCCAGTTCACCTTGTTCCTTGTAATCTCTAAACCGCTGCACATTGCTAAACTTAGCAGCATCGCTCTCCCGGATGTGCTCCTGCATAGCGGTATCTACTACACCCGGCGACAGGGCGTATACCCGCACGTCTGAAGCCCGCACATGCTGCTCCTGCTGTATCGTCTGCGACAGCATGTCAATGGCAGCCTTAGAGGCGCAATAACTCGCCCAACCATCTATCGGATATTTGCCTGCTCCGGAGCTGATATTCACGATCACTTTCGGAATCTGTAGCGACTGGTATACCTGCAGGAAGGTATTCATCAGCATGGCCGGCACGATCACGTTCACATCGAACACAAACTCGAAACGCTCGTTCGGCATTCCTTCCCCCACATAACCTATGTCACCCAGCACGCCCGCATTGTTGATCAATACAAGCCGTTCGGCATCTTTAAATGGTACAAACACCTTATGCAGGTTATGCTCCACGGCAGGTATATCCGAGAAGTCGAGCGGCTGGTGGCGGTAGTTCTTGTGCTGGATGGTGCTATTGCGGCAAACGCCAATCACAAAATTGTTCTCGTCCTGCAGCAGTTCCTCGGCGATGGCCTTGCCTATACCTTTGCTCGTTCCGGTGATGATGTAGTAGTTCATGGGAGTTTAGGGGTTAACAGTGACTCTTCAGATTACGGATAGGGCTTGGGTGGGGATACTTTAATTCGGGTACTGCTCCCGATGCATCTCCCTATAAAGGCTCTCTATTGTATTTTGGCCGATTCTCTCGGATAACAGGCTATCCATTTTGAGGTTGTAGCAACTGAAGTAAGGGTATCCCAAATCACCTGTATAGATAGTTTCGATCCCATATTCCTCCTCTATTTGCCTGTAAAATGTATAAGGAAATCTATTTTGATCCATTTCGAGACCGCTTGGGAAATACATTTTGACAGCACCTTTTGCGTAGTCTGCTTCTGCCTTCGCGGCGGCCGACTCACAGCTATCCACAATTTTATAGAATAGTCTTAATTCCTTTAGATGTTTCGAAGTGGACATATCTAACAGGAGAAAGTAGGACAAAACAGTACCCAAAACCAAAAAAAGTGTCAGGACAGCTGCAAGCTGAGCAAATTGGGTTCTTTTCATACATCAATCGCTTTACTGAATATAGCGAACTCGCTTTAAACAAAAAAGCTGGCGCCTCTGCTTTTACAGAAACGCCAGCTTTCGCGAGTGCTAAAGCAATCTTAATATAAGAGGCATAGAAAATCTTGTTGTGCCTGCCACCTCCAAAAGCCTGTGCATGAATCGGAAAGGTCGCGACCCGATACCATCAACTTAAGCCGTATTTGTCATTTCGACCGAAGGGAGAAATCTGAAATATTGCTCAGGCTCTGATAGAATCCAGATCTCTCCTTTCGTCGAGATGACAGGTTGGAGGAGATATTCAAAACGTTAACGACATTAGGTCACACCCCATCCCTACAAAGCTATACATAGTAATTCCTAAACTCTCAAACTCCTCAACTCTAAAGAATATACTGACTCAGATCGCGGTTCTTCACCATATCCGATAGTCTTTCGAGCACCATCTCGCGGTTTACCACAATGTGGGCGTTGGCACCGATCTTATCCGGGACGTCGAAGAGGATGTCGTTGAGCAGACGACTCATAACGGTATGCAGACGACGGGCACCGATATTCTCTACCTCTGAGTTTACCTCGTAGGCAATGTTGGCGATTTCATCTAATGCTTCGTCAGCAAAGCTGAGCTCTACGTCCTCCGCTTTCAGAAGCGCTTCATACTGCTTGGTCAGTGCATTCTTCGGGAACTTCAGGATCTGGTAGAAGTCGTCCTTGGTCAGGCTCTGCAGCTCCACACGAATCGGGAAGCGACCCTGCAACTCAGGTATAAGGTCCGACGGTTTGGCCACATGGAAAGCACCGGCAGCGATGAAAAGGATATGATCTGTGTTGATCACACCATACTTGGTGTTCACCGTGGAGCCTTCTACAATTGGCAGTAGGTCACGCTGCACACCTTCGCGGCTCACATCCGGACCGCTGCCTTTGCTACTCGAGCTAGCCACTTTGTCAATCTCATCTATGAAGATCACGCCGGAGTTTTCCGCTTTGAAGATCGCTTCTTCCTTCACCTCGTCCATGTCGATGAGCTTGGCTGCTTCCTCATCCAGCAAGATCTTACGGGCCTCAGCGATGGTCACTTTGCGCTTCTTGGTCTTCTTGGGCATCATGCCGCTGATCATCTCCTGGATGTTCATCATGGAAGCCTCGTCCATACCTGGCCCCATCGCACCTATACCTGGCATGGCGCTCTGCTGAATGCGGATCTCGATCTTACGGTCTTCGAGTTCGCCGTTGCGGATCTTCTCTCTGAATTTCTCACGGGTGCGCTCGTTCAGTTCATAGTCATTGTCGGGCATGCCGTTTGACTCGGAGGTACTCGAGAAGCTTGGCGTAGCACGGCCACCTTGTATTGGAGGAATCAGTGCATCGAGGATAATATCTTCAACGGCCTCGGCTGCTTTCTGCTTCACCTCTTCCTTTTTCCTGGTCTTCACCATGTTCACCGACTGTTCTACCAGGTCACGCACCATGCTCTCTACGTCGCGGCCCACATAGCCTACTTCCGTGAATTTTGAAGCTTCCACTTTGGTGAATGGTGCATCCGCAATCTTGGCCAGACGACGGGCGATCTCGGTTTTACCTACACCCGTTGCACCGATCATCAGGATATTGTTGGGCACAATCTCGCGACGGATATTCTCGTCAGCGTTCATACGGCGCCAACGGTTACGCAGCGCAATGGCCACATTTCGTTTAGCGTCTTTCTGCCCGATGATATATTTATCCAGCTCCTCAACAATCTGGGCTGGTGTTAAATGCTCTATTGAATCTAACATGTTCTATACTTAAAATTTATAAAACTGGCAGCTGAACACATAGTACCAACTGCCTTAATCTTTACTCTTACGTTTCAGAAAGGTGCCTGTATCAGTGCTGAGCGTAATATAATGCGTGCCGCCCGACGGATGAAAAAAGGCGCTTCCGTAATTCAACTCGAAGGCCCGAACCCGTAGCATAGCTCCTACTGAGAAGCCGGCACCTCCAGCATTGCTGTCAAGCCGAAGCTCTTTGCGCCGCAAATGGTTATACCCGGCCCGCACCTGAAAGTTTTTGCTGAATATGAACTCTGTGCCTACCACAAAATGCCGTGCAATCTGGTCACCGACCTTTTTCTCCTCCTCCACCTCGTTGCCATTGGCGTCAAGTCGACCTGTAGAGTTAGGGTCCAGGTATACAACGTCAAACTTGTACAGGTGGTGTGCGGTGAGCGACAAACGAACCGGCATGTGCTCCGGTTTATAGCTGGCACCTAGCTGCACGTCAAAAGGCATCGCCTGCCGGTCGGCTCCTGTGAAGGAGCGCACCTGGTAACCGATATTCTTAAAGGCCATTCCTATACTCAGGTCGTGCTCGGGGTGCTGAAAAGCGCCGCCCACATCGGCCAGTATACCTACCGCCTTATCGCCTGCCATACTAGAGACAGCTACTTTGGCGGTAGCGCCCACTGTAAAAGCCTCTGCTTGCCGCGAGTGACTTATGCCCAGGGTATAGTCGTTGACCGAAAAGCTGCCTTCTTCCATACCCGTGTGATCGCGTTGCACAAAATCACCATAGTTCAGGTAATTCAGACTCGCAGCCCAGCGGCCATACCTGCTTGTGTTGAAGGCATAAGCCAGGTTACTCTGCTTGATGTCCGCCAGGTAGCCCACATAGCTCAGGGATAGCTGACGGTCCATGGCTTCGTTCAGTAAAGCGGGATTCGAAGCCACCATGTTCACATCATGCCCCGGCGCACTCACGTTCACACCGCCTAAGGCTGCCACCCGCGCATTGCCGGGCAATTGCAAAAAAGGAAACCCGCGCTGCCCACCTACCTGCGCCCAACCACTGAGCGGAAAGCCTAGGAGCACAGCAAGTAAAAAGGCAGCGGCCAGCTTCATGACTTAGTCTTCGCTCCTACCATTCTCCGTTACCACCAGCTTCAGCGGATGCTTTACCTTCTGCTTGAGCAAGGCAATCTGCACCACCTCATCCACACGATCTACATAGTGGATATGCAGGCCTTTGATGTACTGCTCCGGTATCTCGCTAATGTCTTTGCGGTTTTTCTGACACAGAATAATATCCGTTATACCTGCTCTTTTTGCAGCCAGAATCTTCTCTTTGATGCCACCCACCGGCAACACCTTGCCACGCAGCGTGATCTCTCCCGTCATAGCCAGACGCGATTTCACTTTGCGCTGCGTGAACACAGAGGCAATGGAGGTGAAAATGGCTATACCTGCCGAAGGACCGTCTTTCGGCACAGCGCCTTCCGGAAAGTGAATGTGCAGGTCGTATTGGTCGAACAGACGGTAGTCGATCTCCAGCAGCTCGGCATGGGCTTTCAAGTATGAGATCGCCGTCATCGCAGACTCTTTCATTACATCGCCCAGCTGGCCAGATAAGGTAAGCTTGCCTTTGCCTTTGCTCAGGATGGACTCGATAAACAGGATGTCGCCGCCTACCGAGGTCCAGGCCAGGCCCGTTACCACACCGGCTGTATCGATGTCCTGGTAGATTTCTTTGTCGAAAGTCTCCGGGCCCAGAATCTTTACCACATCATCTGGCTTGATTGAAGGAGTATATTCCTCTTCCATCGCCTTCTGCTTGGCCGTGTTGCGTATTACCTGTCCGATCTTGCGCTCCAGGCTTCGCACACCCGACTCGCGGGTATAGTCGTCAATCACTTTCTGGATGGTGGCTTTCGACATTTTCACGTCTTCCTCCTCCAGTCCGTGCTCCTTCACCTGCTTCGGTACGAGGTGGCGCTTCGCAATCTCAGTTTTCTCCTCCAGGGTATAGCCAGTCAGCTCGATAATCTCCATACGGTCGCGCAGGGCAGGCTGAATGGTGTCCAAAGAGTTGGCGGTGGCAATGAAGAGCACCTTGGAGAGGTCGTACTCCACATCCAGGTAATTGTCCATGAAGGTATGGTTCTGCTCCGGATCCAGCACCTCCAGCAAGGCGGAAGACGGGTCGCCACGGAAGTCAGAGGCCAGTTTATCGATCTCGTCGAGGATAATCACCGGGTTGGAAGAGCCTACTTTTTTGATCTGGCTGATGATCTTGCCCGGCATGGCTCCCACGTAGGTACGGCGGTGTCCGCGGATCTCGGCCTCGTCGCGCACGCCACCCAGTGACATTCTGACATATTTACGTCCCAGCGCCGTGGCTATCGAACGGCCAAGAGAGGTTTTACCCACACCCGGAGGTCCGTACAGGCACAGAATCGGCGCTTTCATGTCTTTTTTCAGCTTGAGTACAGCCAGGTACTCTATGATGCGCTCCTTTACTTTCTCCAAACCGTAGTGGTCGGCGTCCAGTATCTTCTTGGTGCGCTTCAGGTTAAAGTTGTCTTTGGTGGTCTCGTCCCAGGGCAGGTCCAGTAGAAACTCCAGGTAGTTGACCGCCACCGGATATTCAGCTGCCTGTGGGTTGAGGCGGGCCAACCGCTCAATCTCTTTGTTAAAGTGCTTGGCAATCTGCTCTGGCCATTTCTTTTTCATGGCACGCTCCCTGAATCGCTCGATCTCCTGATCAGGTCCCTCCTGCCCCAGTTCATCCTGCAGCACTTTGATCTGCTGTCGCAGGAAATAGTCGCGTTGCTGCTGGTCAATGTCGGTGTGTACTTTGGTATGAATCTCCTGCTTAAGCTCCAATAACTGAATCTCGCGCAGCATGATCTCAAGGAGTTGCGTACCGCGTTCCACGCCGTCGTTTACTTCCAGAAGCTTCTGTTTCTGAGCTACGTCCACGTTTAGATTGCTCGACAGGAAGTGTGTCAGGAAACTAGGGCTGTCAATGTTATCCAGGGCAACCTGCGCCTCCTGCGGGATCTCAGGGTTCAGCTTGAGCATTTTGGCGGCAGCGTCTTTCAGCGAGTGCACCAGCGCCTTCACTTCTTTGCTCTTCTTGTTCGGGAAGGTGTCTTTGCAGTAGCTCACCTTGGCAGACAGGTAGGGGTCTTCCTGCGTCACTTCATCAATCTTGAAACGACTCTGACCCTGAATGATAATGGTCGTGTTGCCATCCGGCAATACCAGCATTTTCAGGATCTTGGCCATGGTACCGATGTCGTACAGGTCTTCAGCCGTAGGATCGTCGCTGTTGGTGTTGCGCTGCGCCACTACCCCGATGATCTTATCGCCTTTATGGGCTTTGCGCACCAGGCGCACCGATTTTTTGCGGCTAACGGTAATTGGCAATACCACGCCCGGAAACAATACTGTATTGCGCACCGCCAGAATCGGCAGCTCGCCCGGCATATCTTCCGGCAGCATTTCTTCGTCAGGGTCTGTGGTGATTACCGGAATCAGATCGTCGCTATCGTCTATCGACATGTTTCCGATTAAAAGATGGTTGAGAAAGTTCTTCAGTGTATAGTTCATAGGTTGTATCAGTGCCAAATTGACATAAAGATAGTGGAAATTCCGCTTTATGCCCGTGGAGTGTATAATAGTCAAGAGCTGTGCCAAGTGCGCCCGCCCGCTCAAATTGTCGCACTGGCAGCAGCGTTGGCACTTATTCACAAAATATAAGGGATAATTAATAAATCGTTTCAGAACATAGGCTAAAAAATAATATCTTTGGTTTCAGGTATCATGCTCTGTGCCGATGAAACGACTTATTACTCCTGCTTTCACCCTGCTGCTCTTGCTGGCTCCACTCCTGTGCGTAGGTCAGCTGAAGCATACGCCATTGCAAGACGGACCTGATGTGAAGGTGAATAAAAAGGCTCCGAACCAGGAGATGCACCTGGAATTCCCCAACCTCAACAAGATCACCTTCTACAAGGATTCCAAGAAGCTTTCGGAAATACAGCGCCTGGAGAGACGCAAGCAATACGGGCAGGCACTGCCGCTACTGGAGCGCTACGTGCGCAATTTTGGTATTCAGAACTTCTACAAGGATACGAATCTACTTTGGAGGCTGGGTCAACTTTACGAGCGCCAGGGCATGATGGACCAGGCCATGGAGGTCTACCGCCTCGTGCTCAAGCACCACCGCAGCGACGTGCGTCAGGTGCAGTCTTACTACGATTCGTTGGAGCAAAACACCAAAGACTACTATGTCCCGCTGAGTTACTATTATGAACTGGTGGAGTACCGCAAGTCCATCTCGACTTACCAGCCACCACGTGGGGTATACCTGAACATGGGCAACAGCATCAACTCGCCTTACGAAGACTATGGCCCTACCCTTAGTGCCGACAACAATAAGCTCATCTTCACCTCAAAGCGTACTTTCCAGGGTATAGAGAGTAAGCCAAACGAAGACCTGTACTATTCTGATAACAGCAACGGTTACTGGACAGAAGCACAGTCATTTGGCAAGCCGATCAACAGCATTTACAACGAAGGCTCCGCCACACTTACCCGTGATGGAAAGACACTGTACTTCGCCCGCTGTGAGTCACCGGACGGCTTTGGCAATTGCGACATTTACAAGGCTACCCTTCAGCCCGACGGCAGCTGGCACGAGATCGAGAACCTGGGGCCTAACGTGAACAGCCCGGCCTGGGACTCCCAGCCGACTCTTTCGCCTAACGAGGACACACTCTACTTCGCCTCCGACCGCCTGGGTGGCTTTGGACTTTCTGACATTTACTTTACACATAAGCTGAAGAACGGAGCTTGGGCGCCGGCGCAGAATATGGGGCCTGTTATCAACACACGCCAGAGTGAGGTGAGTCCTTTCTATCATCCAAAGTATAAAGTCCTCTACTTCAGCTCCCGCGGTCAGCTGTTTAACTTCGGAGATTTCGATATCTACAAGACTATCTGGTAGGAGGCAAGTGGCAGGAGCCGCGCAATATTGGCCCACTCGTGAATGGGCGTGGCAGCGAATACTACTTCACCATCGACTCACAGTCGCAGAACCTGTACTATGCCCGTTCCGAAGAAAGCGACATCAAGAATCTGGAACTTTACTCTTTCCCACTGCCGATGGAAGCGCATCCGCTGGCCGTTACGAAAGTAGAAGGTGTCTTGCGCGATTCTGTTTCCAACAAACCACTTTCGGGTATCATTTCCATCATCGACCTGGATAACGGTATCGAGATCTCCTCGAAGTACATTCGCCCTGACGGCTCCTTCGCCTTCAACCTGATTGACAACTCCAGGTATATGATGATCATTCAGAGCCCGGATTTCTTCACCATTGAACGGGAGCTGGCTTTGCAACAGGATACTTCCCTGCAGATCATGACTAAAGTGATCGACCACAGCATCCCGATGGTATTCCGCAACATTGAGTTTGAGCCGAATGAATCGAACATTACACCGGAGATGCACCCGATATTGGACGAAGTGGCTTACTACCTGGCCGAAAACCCAAGCTACCGACTTGAGATCTCTGGCCATACCGACAGCGCCGGTGATCCTGAGTTCAACCAGATCCTATCGAAGGACCGGGCTGACGCCATCATGATGTACATTCAGCACAAAGTGCGCATCGACGATGGCCGGATTGATGCCTATGGTTACGGAAGCAGCAAACCGCTGCGTGAAGAGAGAACGGAGGAAGATCGCCGCATTAATCGACGCGTAGAGTTCAGGCTTATAAAACCAGTACTGCAGGGACGAGGTATAGGAAAGTAGTTTACCTCGATCCCCATACCCTATGCCTTTTACCGCCGCGCATCCCGCAGCCATACTTCCTTTGCTTAAGCACCGCCGCTGGTTTTCAGCCACTGGTCTGATCACAGGCAGCATCGCACCGGATTTTCAGTACTTCCTGTTACTCCCCCTTTTCAAGCACAGCGGCCATACATTGGAAGGCTTGCTGTTTTTTAATCTGCCTGTTGCGCTGGCCATTGCGACTGTCTTTCACCTGATCGTGCGCCGGCCCGCTGTAGCACACCTCCCCGATTGGCTGAAACGCCGCGCCCTGGCTGTAGCACAGCTCAACTGGATTGCCTATCTAAAGGAGCATTGGTTTGTGTTTGCAACGTCGGTTATCATCGGCGCAGCTTCGCACATCTTCTGGGATAGCTTTACGCACGAAACAGGTTACTTCGCAAGTCGGTGGCCTCTGTTGACTAGCATGGTGCATGTGATGGGTCAGGAGATCATGCTTTGTCGGATCGTACAGCATAGCAGCACTTTGGTTGGAGGCTTCCTTATCCTGCTCTATACCAGGCGCCAGCCAACAGTGGCTATACCTAACAAGGTAAGTCAGCAGCAAAAGCTCTTGTTCTGGACAGGTATAGCAGTGGCGGGCATTGCCTTTATGGGCTATGCACTTTACGCCAGCGCCTTTATGCGCTCCATGATGGGGGTGGTTGTTTCCTTTCTGACAGGCTCTATGCTGGCCACAGTCTTCATCAGCACCCTGGCGCAGCTGAAGTGGCTCAGGCAGCGAACTTAGAATGACATTTTGCGGGTGCCGTCGTTCTTCTGAAAGAGACTGCTGTTGACCTTTCCTTTGTAGTCCAGGTTCACGATGTTCATCTGATCGTTGAAAAGCTCGTGCAGTACGACATTGCGCACATAGAGGTGCGTGAGGTTTTGCGTCTTCACAGGCACTTCCAAGTATACCCACACCACATCAGCCTCTTGCTCTGCGCCAACAAATGTATGGCTCAACGGCTTGCCCTTCTCTAGTTCAAAAGAGAGTGTGGCTCCTATGTATTCCTGCACCAACTGCTGCACCTGCGGCGACTGGCTATAGGTTACTTTTGATTTGCTTTTCTGAGACAGTGCGTTTTCCAGGTCATCCATAAACACCTTCACGGCCACCTCCAGGCTTTGCGTGCGCGGGTTGTACCGGGCGTCGGTAATGCTGGCGTGGTAGTCGTGGGCGTGGGCGGTGAGGCTCGTAAAGCTGAGCATCAATACCACCAGAATGATTCGGAACATACTTATTTCTGGGCTTGCGGAAGGTCGGCCAGCACACGCTTTGCCATGTTCGGCATGTTGTCGCTCACGATGCGCTGCACGTCATTCATGTTCGACTGATAAGGTACTTTCACCTTGTTGCCTGACACGAGCTCTCCCTTGCTGTCATAGATTGAGTAATGAACCAGGAAATCGCGCTCGTAGTTCCAGCTGGCGCGGTCAAGGCAGTTCTCGTAATTGGTCTTCACTTCAAACTGATTGATGAACACGTAGTAGTCGATGCCATACTGCCCGTTGAAATGCGAGAAGAATTTCGGATCCTTCACTTTCACACCGAAGTGCTTGTTCTCGTCCTGTGCAACAGGCACGGTGGCCGGCTGTCCGCCTCTAATGTTTACTTTCTCTTTCTGGCGTTTCACCCAATCCAATGCGTTTTCACGCTCTTTGGCTTTTACCGTAGGTTGGTGGTTGTAGCGCGATTGCTTGTTGTCCTGGTAGCCGTAGCTCAACGACTTGTACAAAGTGCTCAGTTCGCTCACGCTGTCACGATACACGCCCCCCAGTAGGTTGATTGTTTCATAACCTTCCGGTGCCAGCATCGCATTCAATCTGCCACGGAAAACGTGGCGCACGTTCTGGCGGGGGATTTTGGAATGACGGGCAATCTCATCGTCAGCGTCTGAAAAGTACAGGTATGGATCAAACGGCACTACCAGGATGCGCTGCTTTACCTTGCTCTCCAGTGTAGGCAGTGTAGAGGCCGAGGCTGAGGTACTTGCCTGCGTGCGGGCCGGGCCTGTCGGATTAGCTGTGCCGGTTGCTCTTGCTGACTGTGCAGGCGGGGTAGCGGCTGATTTGGCAGCTTGTGTCTGCGGTGTTGCCTGGGCTTTGGCGACAGGCTGCTTGGCTGGTGTAGCCGGTGTGTTGGCAGCGGTGCTCGCCGTTTTTACAGCTGGGGCTGGTGCTTTCGCGGCGTTGCTCTGCTGGCTGCTGGCTGGCGCAGGCTTGGCGGCAACTGTTTTAGCTTTCGCCCGGCGGTTCGTCAGGTATAGCGTCTGCCCCATGTTCAGCTGCGTGCCGTTCCACTTCTTCAGCGAGTCAAGCGGGATGTTAAATCGGCGCGATAGGCTGTAGTACGTGTCGCCCTGCTGCACCAAATAGGTGGTGTCAGCTGTGGAAGCTTGCCGGGGTATAGAAAAAGCCGATGCTACTGGTGTAGCACCGGCTTGATTAAATGCAAATAGAACAAAAAGAATGGCAATAGTTAGGAGGCTCTTCACGATGGCTTTCATAAAAGAATCTTTGGTTAGAAGATTATCTTGAATACATCGTTAAATATAGCAAAAGCCATTAAGCCCAACAATAAAACCATACCCACTTTTTGAGCGTTCTCTAAAAAATTATCCGAAGGCTTGCGGCCGCTGATCATCTCGTATGTCAAAAATACAACGTGGCCACCGTCCAGCGCAGGTATAGGCAGGAAGTTCATAAAGGCCAGCACCATCGACAGCATACCTGTGATCGACCAGAACTTGTACCAGTTGAAGGTGTCGCCGAAGATCTGAGCTATACCTATTGGCCCACTCAATGATTTAGAAGCCGACACCTCGCCTCTGAATATCTTGCCGAAACCCTTTAGGTTGGCCGTGATTACACCAAAGGCCTGGTTGGTGCCACGCGGAATAGACTCACCCAGGCTGAAGTCGCGGGTGGCGTACTCCAGCAGCGGCTTCTGATAAAAGCCCAGCGTGCCGTCTTCGTTTACAGTAGCTTTCAGGGCCACAATCTCGTCATTACGCTCTACCTCGATGTTCACAGGCTTACCTGCATACTTCTGCATCGCCGCCTGGAAGTCGCTGAAGAATAAGGTACTCTCGCCGTTTACAGACTTGATATAGTCTCCTGCTTTCAGACCAGCTTTGTCAGCGTTGCTGTTGGGCTCCACCTGACCTACCATGAACGGCTCTCGTGGCTGGATGAACACCATGCGCTCCTTGTTGTCGGCCATGCGGTCCATAAAATCGGCAGGTATAGGTATATCCACCTGGCTGCCGTTGCGCTCTACAGTATAGAAAGAACCACGATCCAGCAGCATATCCATGGAATACACATCGTTGAAGTTCTCCAACGGACGGCCATTCAGCGCTACGATCTTATCGCCAGGCTGGAAACCGAGCTCCTGGCCCAACTGATTTGGCTGTACGCCATACTTCACTTCGCTAGCTGGCAGGTATGTTTCGCCATAGTAATAGTTCAGGGCAATGAAAATAACAATACCCGTGATCACATTCACGATAATACCACCCATCATCACGATCAGACGCTGCCAGGCTGGCTTAGCTCTAAACTCGTACGGCTCCGGGTCTTTTTTGAGCGCCTCTGTGTCCAGCGACTCGTCTACCATACCTGTAATCTTCACGAAACCTCCCAGTGGGATAGCGCCCACCATATACTCCGTTTCGCCTATTTTCTTACTAAATACTTTTGGTGGGAAACCGATAGCGTACTTCTCTACACGCATGCCAAACCATTTGGCAGTCAACATGTGTCCCAGCTCGTGCAATCCAACCAGTATTGTCAGGCCCAAAAGGAGCTGGCCCACCATTATTAAAATATCCATTTAAAAGAAATAAATTTAGAATCGATGATCATGACAAAAGATAAACGCCTGACAGCAGCTCTTAAAGGCTCAGTTTGCCAACTACTCCAGCGGCATAAGTGCGTGTCTCTCTGTCTGTTGTAACATAGTCTTCGTAAGAAGGATTCGCAATATACGTAACTTTTGCCATACTGCTCTCGATGATGTCGGACATCTCCAGGAAGCCAACCTCCTCACGCAGGAAGGCCTCTACTGCGATTTCGTTGGCTGCATTGAGGATACAGGGCATATTGCCACCACGTTCCATTGCCTCAAAAGCCAGCTGCAGGTTACGGAAAGTCTCCAGGTCAGGCTGCTCGAAGGTAAGCTGCGGATAGTCCAGAAAGCTGAAGCGCGGGAAGTCGTTCTTCAACCTGTTCGGGTAGCCCAGCGCATACTGGATTGGCAGTTTCATGTCCGGCAGTCCGAGCTGCGCCTTGATGGAGCCGTCCTCGAACTGTACCAGCGAATGGATGATGGACTGCGGATGCACCACCACCTCGATCTGCTCGTTCTTCAGCCCGAAAAGCCACTTCGCCTCGATCACCTCCAGCCCTTTGTTCATCAGCGATGCCGAGTCAATGGTGATCTTGGCGCCCATTTCCCAGTTGGGATGCTTGAGTGCCTGCGCCCGGGTCACCTGGCGCAGCTCGTCGGCTTTGCGGCCACGGAAGGGACCACCCGAGGCAGTCAGGATGATTTTCTCAATCGGGTTTTGGAACTCGCCTGCCAGGCACTGGAAAATAGCACTGTGCTCAGAGTCTACCGGGTAAATGTTCACGCCCTGCTGACGGGCCAGGTCGGTGATCAGCTGCCCGGCCACTACCAGCGTTTCTTTGTTAGCCAGGGCGATCTCTTTGCCGGCTTTGATGGCGCGGATGGTTGGCTGCAATCCGGCATAGCCTACCATGGCAGTGAGTACCGTGTCCACTGTTCCCATCTCTACAACAGAGTTGAGCGCAGTAGCACCGGCGTATACCTTGATATCCTCGTGCTGCAGGGCATCGCGCACCTGCTCGTAATGGGCTTCATTGGCGATCACGACCACATTTGGCTTAAAGGCCAGCGCCTGAGCTATCAGCAGATCGGCATTATTGTTGGCGGTAATGACCTCCAGTTCAAAACTATCAGGATTGGCCCCGATCACCTCCAGGGCCTGCGTGCCGATGGAGCCTGTGGAGCCAAGTATGGCAATTCGTTTCATTCGTTTGTTTTAGTAGTAAGGGCACCTGCCGACTCGATCAGGCCTTCGGCCAGTTTGCGGTCGTTGCTCAGGCGCGGCACTTTGTTCTGCCCACCCAGCTTGCCCTGCGACTTCATGTAGTGCCGGAACGTACCTTGCGGCAGCGCCTGATCTTCAGGTCAGCCAGAATATGGCCTGTGATCAGGTCGTCGTAATAAGTATTCAGTTTCTGCAGTTGTGAGTTCAGTTCCTTTTCAAATGCTTCCATGTTGGCAGGAGGTATAGAAAACTCTACAAACCACTCGTGAAAAGACTGTCCCTTATCCTGACTCACATAGGGCGCCACCGTGAACTCAACCAGCTCCACCATGGAGTAGCTTTGCATCGTGCGCTGCATCGCCTTCTCCACCTCCTCGCCTATCACGTGCTCGCCAAAAGCTGAGATATAGTGTTTGATGCGGCCACTCACGATCAGCTTGTAAGGCTTCACGGATGTGAACTTCACAGTATCGCCTATGGAGTAAGCCCATAAGCCGGCATTGCTGCTGACAACCAATGCATAGTTCACGCCCGGTTCCACTTCGCCTATGGTCAGGCGGGTCGGGTTTTCGTTGAAGTACTCATCGGTCGGTATGAACTCAAAGAAGATGCCCGCGTTCAGCAACAGCAACAGCCCTTTGTCGTGCTGCTCGTTCTGGTAAGCGAAAAACCCTTCGGAAGCCGGAAATGTTTCGACTGAATCAATCTCGCGACCGATCGACTCGAACAGTTTTTTGCGGTAAGGCTCAAAATTCACGCCACCATACACAAAGAGCGAGAAATTCGGGAAAATATCCTTAATCGGCTTCCCTGTCTGCCTCATCAGTTTGTCGAAGTACATTTGCACCCAGGGCGGTATACCTGAGATAAGCGTCATGTTCTGGTCGATCGTCTCTTCAATGATCTGATCGAGCTTAGTCTCCCAATCCTCGATGCAGTTGGTTTCGTAGCTCGGCAGTTGGTTGGTACGCAGGTAGCCAGGCACGTGGTGGTTCACGATACCCGACAAGCGCCCGGTATGAATCCCTCCTACCTCATCAAGCACCGGGCTGCCTGACAGGAAGATCATCTTGCCATCCAGAAAGCTGGAGTTGCCTGTTTCGTGGATGTAGGACAGCAGCGCGTCTTTCGCTCCGTTGATGTGGTTGGGTATAGAGTCTTTGGTGATCGGGATGTACTTGGTGCCCGAGGTGGTGCCGGATGTTTTGGCCAGATAGATCGGCTTGCCGGGCCACAGGATGTCGGGCTCGCCTTCTTTTACGCGGTTAAAGTAAGAGGCCAGTCCCTCATAGTCGCGCACGGGCACGGCTTTTACGAAGTCAGCGTGGGTCTTTATTTCAGAAAAATGATGAACGCGGCCAAAGGCGGTCTGCTGCGCTTTTTTGATGATCTTCTCAAAAACAGCTCGCTGCGCTTCTACCGGGTTCTGTATCCAGGACTGGTGTTTTTTGTGCACGTAAGCGGCCAGGGGCTTACTGAGCCATGCTTTCACACCCATATGGTTTTTCTTTTTTTAGAAGGGGTAAATATAGCCAGATAAACGGGCTTTGCCATAGTCGTTCACCATGTTTTACCCACATGTTATTTTTAGGGTTAACAAAAAAACGGTCTCCTGTAGTTTATAGGTATTGTATTCATCTAAAAACAACACAAACGATAAGACTCATGAAAAAAAGCACAGCAAAGGCTCAATGGAAACAAAGGCCTTAAGAACGGCAATGGAGAGGTAGCATCAGGCAGAGGACACTTCAAAGCGAGCTATACCTTCGCCTCACGCTTCGGCGACGACACATCGGCCACTAACCCCGAGGAACTGATTGGCGCGGCACACGCTGGCTGCTTCTCCATGTTCCTGAGCGCACTGCTCGAGAAGGCCAACCACGAGCCGGAGTCAGTGCAGACTACTGCCACGGTACACCTGGGTGAGAAGGATGGCGGTCCGCACATCATGCTGATTGAGTTGAACACCGAAGCCCGGGTGGAAGGTATCGAGGACGATGAATTTCAGAAACTGGCGCAGGAGGCGAAGGCAAACTGCCCTGTTTCAAAAGCATTGGGAGCCGTGCCGGAGATAAAACTGACTGCCTCACTAAAAAAATAAAATTACTATATTGCAGCTTGCACATGAACTGTGCTCGTTTGTTTCACTTTAATAGCTTTATATGCCAACAGCCGGTAATGCAAGATCGTCGCTTCTAGTACAGTTAAGCCCTTCGCGCAATGCTAAGCTTTCGTTCACAGTGCAACTGGTGCTCACCCTTTTCTGGCTGGCCTGGGCGACCATGCTCCTCTTAAGCGACAACCCAACCAATGACCAGAATTACCTGTACTACATTTTCTTCGGACTCGCGGTCGTGTTCCTGGGCTATGTGATTCTGCAGAACACCTCTGTATTTGGCATACAGTCTTACATTGAAGTGACACCGGAGTACATTGTGCAAAAAAACGGTGTGTTCCGCACCAAGATGATCACGGCTATACCTGACATTGTAGCGGTACATATGTCACCCATGGCCCTGCGCATTACGCAGCGTGATGGCAACAAGGTATACCTCGACCTGAAACAGATCCGCAAGAAGCGTGACATCGAGAAAGTGAAGAGCAGAATTCGCGAACTGGCACAGGTGCACAATTTTGAAGTAAGCGAAGCAACTATACCTAACAATTAGTTTAATTAGTCGAAAGAGAAAGATAGAACAGGTATAACCTGAACCAGCAGGCGATAAGTAAAAAGGGAGGGCTATACCTGTAAACGTATAGCCCTCCCTTTTTACTTATCGCCTGCTGGTAGCACAAACAAAAACCGCCGCTACTGAGGTATAGTAGCGGCGGTTTTTGTTTAGAAGCTAAATGGTCAGGTATAGCTTATCCTGCCTTTGACTTAAACTTCTTCTGAAGCTCCTGTATGCTTACTTTGAATTTCTTGTCGGTGTCGATCAAATCGGATACGGTCTGCACGGAGTGGATCACGGTACTGTGGTCGCGGCCGCCGAAGTGGTAACCGATGGACTTGAGTGAATGACTCGTAAACTCCTTGGCGAAGTACATAGCCACCTGTCGCGCCGTCACAATCTCTTTTTTGCGGGTTTTGGCCTTAAGTGAGTCCAGGCTCACCTGGAAGTACTCGGCCACGGTTTTTTGGATGAAGTCGAGGTTCACCTCGGTCTCTACATCCTCGATGATATGCTTCAGGGCCTGCTTGGCAAGCTCCAGGTCAATTTCTTTGCGGTTGAGCGACGACTGCGCGATCAGCGAAATCAGTACACCCTCGAGCTCACGCACGTTGGTATCCACGCTGTAAGCCAGGTATTCCACCACGTTGTCAGGAATATCGATTCCGTCACCCTGCATCTTTTTCTGGATGATGGCCATACGGGTTTCGAAATCCGGGCTCTGCAGGTCGGCGGTGAGGCCCCACTTAAAGCGGGACAGCAGGCGCTCTTCGAGTCCTTTCAGGTCGCGCGGCGGACAGTCGGAGGTCATTACGATCTGCTTGCCGGACTGGTGCAGGTGGTTGAAGATGTGGAAGAACATCTCCTGCGTTTTCTCCTTGCCGCTCAGGAACTGCACGTCGTCGATGATCAGGATGTCCACTAACAGGTAGAAGTTGGCGAAGTCCTGTACGTTGTTCGTCTTCAAAGACTCAATGAACTGGTTCACGAATTTCTCTGACGACACGTAGAGCACGAACTTCTCCGGGTTACTGTTTTTGATGTGGTTACCAATGGCCTGCACCAGGTGCGTTTTGCCCAGTCCCACGCCGCCGTATACCATCAGCGGGTTGAAAGAGGTTGTACCCGGCTTGTTGGCCACGGCATAACCAGCTGAACGCGCCAGGCGGTTACAGTCACCCTCGATGTAGTTCTCGAAAGTATAGGCACCGTTCAGCTGCGAATTCAGGAAGTTGCGGTCGATGGTCTTCGACTCGAACGGGCTCTTGATGAAATTTTGCTCCGGCCGGTAGGAGTTAACAACAGCCTGCGGAATTTTCTTGGTTGGGATATTAACCGTTTGCGGCTTGTTCGCCTCATTTCCACGGTCCACAATGATAGAGTACTCCAGGCGCCCCTCGCTGCCCAACTCCTGGTAGATCACTTTCTTCAGCAAACCTACATAGTGTTCCTCCAGCCACTCATAAAAGAACTGGCTAGGCACTTGTATGGTCAGCACGTTGTCGCGCAGGGACAAAGGCTTGATCGGTTCGAACCAAGTTTTAAAGCTCTGTTCGCCAATATTTTCCTTTATTACCTGTAGACAGTTACTCCATACTGTTGAACAGTCTTTTATCATCCAATTTTCCAAAACACAAAAGATTCGTTTGGTGCAACAAACCTCTCCTTAACGGCGGGGGGTTACAAATTTGACTAATTTATTCTAAACAAAAAATTATTTATTCACGAAGTTAATACAGGGTTATCCACAGCCAAGACAGCGGTCCTTGTGTCGGTCCTTCTCTTTGATTTTCTGCTGAATGTAACATCTATTCTGCCCAAAAACAAACCTGACCAGCCCACTTGGTTGATCATGGTTTCATGGCCGTTTTCGTGGCGTAGCACCTCCGGCTTATCCATGAAAGTATGGGTATGTCCACCTAGTATGAGGTCGATGCCGCTCACCTGCGTCGCCAGCTTGCGGTCATCTATTTTTTCGTTGTCGTAGCTATAGCCGAGGTGCGAGAGGCAAACCACCAAATGGCACTTCTCCTGCTCCCACAGCACCTGCACCATTTCGCGGGCTTTCTCCACAGGGTCCAGGTATAGGGTCTCGCCGTACATGTTCTTACTCACCAAACCATCCAGCTCTATACCCAGGCCAAACACACCTATCCGTACACCCTGCTTTTCGAACACCTTGTAAGGCTGAAAACGACCTTTAAGGATGGTGTTGGAGAAGTCGTAGTTAGCCGTGAGAAACGGGAAACCTGCCAGCGGCAGCTGTTTCTGCAGTCCTTCCAACCCGATGTCGAAATCATGGTTACCGAGGGTAGCGGCATCGTAGCCCATCTGGGTCATGAGTTTGTATTCAAGCTCCCCTTCAAAGAAGTTGAAGTAAGGCGTGCCCTGCCAGATGTCGCCGGAGTCAAGCAAAAGCACGTTGGGCTCCTGCTGACGGATGCTTTTGATCAAGGTAGCACGACGGGCCATACCGCCCATGCCGCCATACTTGCGCCCGTCATCTGGAAAAGGGTCAATGCGGGAGTGCTGGTCGTTGGTATGCAGAATGGTCAGTTTGATACCATCGCGTGCGGCCTCTGCTGAAAACGGCATTCCCAGCATGCTTATACCTGCCGCGCCGAGGGCCGTGTGCTTCAAAAAGTCTCTTCTCTTCATGATCAGGTATAGCTTATGGAATGACAGTCACACGCTTACCAGCCGGAGCAGTTACCTGCTTACCAGCCGCCGTGAGCTGCTGTATTTGCTGGTGAATGGCATCGCGGAGCAAAAGGCCCAGTTTTTCGTATTTCAGCGGATTCTTGAGCATGTCCAGTTTATCGCCTCCGCCAGCCAGGTAGTCGGAGGTAAGCAAGGTATAGCTTTTATTCGGGTCGAAAGGCTGACCTTTGATTTTGATATCCTGTGCCTTGCCGTTAGCTACAGTATAGGTCGCATTGCCGATATAGATGATCTTGCGGGCAGCGGCATCGTCGAACAGCTGCTGCACCGCCTTTCCGCTCAGGGTGAGCACCACCATTTCGTTCTCGAAAGGCATCAGCTCGAAGATATGGCCGGTGGTAATATTGCCTTGTGGTAGTGGCACCCGGAGTCCACCCTCTGTCGTGATGGACAGGTCGATCGGCTTGCCGTAGATCGGTTCGCTCTGTGCCAGCTGCAGGTCCACCACGAAGTTGCCGAGCGGCGATTCGTAGTCACCTTTGCCCAGGGCCACGGGTGCTGTACCCACCACTTCCGACATTTTCACAGTTACTTCTTTGCGGTAAGGGGCCACGAGTGCTTCTACAGCTGGGTCAGCGGCGATAGTTTGATTGACGGCTACGTCTGTCTCCTCCAAATTAGCTGAAGGTTGCAGTGGCCGCTGACAGGCAACTAAACTCAGGCTAAAACCAGGCCGGAAATGTACTTCAAATAAGGGCGCTTCATGGGTGCTGCTGTAATTATCCCCAAAGTTATCAACATTGCGGTGCTCCGGCAAAATGCCAGACTAGAATATTTTCTCTTTCACGCTTAATAAAAACTTATTCGCTGTCACCCAGTAATATAAATTTTTGGCTATATTTTTGATACCTAATTTTTGTATCAGCAAATATGAAATCCACCTTCACCTAATTATTTGTCCTCTAAAAAGTACTGCTCGAATAGAGCAAGCGATAAGTAGTCAAATAATTAACTGAATAATACTAAAGCATCCATGTAATTCGTATTATAATTAACCTCCATCTCTAACCATTTGGCTATGAAGAAACTAGCTCTACTCTTTTTCTTTAACCTCTTGCTTTTTGCGCCGATCGTAGTGCAGGCCACACACCTGTTCAGCGGCTACATCAGCTACACAGTAGATGAACAGAACCCCCGCAAGCTTGATTTTGTCTTTACCCTCTATACCTTGAATGCATCGCCGGCTGACGATCCTTTTGTATATGTATACATGGGAGATGGCGATACTGTGAGGGTTGAAAGAGGCAGCGTTATCAAACACTCAATTTACTATGACAAGGAAGTTTTCACCTGGAGCCATACCTATGCTGCACCTGGCGATTACGTAGTGCACTGGACAGGTGAGAATCGTAATGGAGGAATCTTAAACATACCTGCGCCCACTGATCAATTATCCTTAAAAATAATTACGCGTGTAAAAGTCGGTGCTCCTACACAAAATCTGCATGGCGCAAAGCTGGCCGGTGTCCCCATTGCCGCTGTCTATACAGGAGAGCCCTGGACACACAATTTTCTGGCATACGATGAAGATAGCGACTACCTGGTTTATGAATTGGTAACACCCAAATACAGCACTCTTTCTTTCGAGATTGCCGATATTCCTGGCTATAGGTTACCAGAAGGGCTGACTATGAGCGAATTTGGAGAATTCCATTGGCCAAACCCCGATCAGAAAGGACAGTATGTGATCGCTGTGAAAATCACAGAAATACGGAATGGCAGAGAAATAGGCCACATGATCGTTGACATAAATTTGGTTGTAACAGAACGGACGGATCAGCCAAAAATGAGCCTCTTAAACAAAGACCGCCTGACGGTGAACCACGATGGTTCCATACAGACCTGGCCGGGACAACCGGTGAAACTGGAGTTTTACTTACAGAGAAACCCGGCGAGTGACTTACCGCTAAGTGTCCGACAGTTCGGAGAGATCGATACGTTAAAGCTAGTGGAGGCTTCGCTTGCTGTCCGGGATACTGCGGCTGGTTTAGCCATAACGTACACCTTCACTCCTGAAGCTGACATGGAGCGCACAGAACCTTACTTGATTGGCATGCGTGGCAGACCGATCTATGACAAACCGCAATATCAGCAACCGCTCAGAGTAGAGCATGACTGGGCCTTTGCTTACCTTTATGTAGGAGAGCAGCGGCGTCCACTATCCTCCGGCGACAATTTCCCTCCTGAAAGACCGAAGCTATACCCGAACCCGGCACGGGGCGAGTTCACCTTCGAGGCACCCGACCTGCCGGGCCTCCACCTGCTGGTGCGCGACGTGACGGGTAAGGTGGTGGCAAGCTATAACTTGAGGCCAGGCCGAAACGACTTCGCCCGCCCGGCCAAACTGGCCTCTGGGCTTTATACCTATACCCTCACCAGCCAGCTATCTCCCATCGAAACAGGCAAACTGGTGCTACAGTAGTTTTTGAAACACAAAAGCCTCCCTTACCTGTCGGTGAGGGAGGCTTTTTCTATACCTGTTTACAACTTACTTCTTGCCCTTCCCCTCCATATAATTCAGTGTCAGGCTCGTCAGCGTCTTTACGCCAAGCTTCAGTCCACTTTCATCGATAAAAAAATCAGGCGTATGGTGCGGGGCTACTTCCTCTGGCTTCTTGCCTTTGGACATGCCTCCGACGAAGAGGAACAGTCCTGGAATTTTCTCCTGGTAGAAAGCAAAGTCCTCTGCTCCGGTAACGGCTTTGGCCAGCACCACTTTGTCGCGGCCGGCTACGGTGTGCAGCGTTGGCAGCATGCGCTCTGTCAAAGTTGGGTCGTTGTAGGTTACGGGGGTCTGTGGGATAATCTCTACCTCGGCCACAGCACCGCTACTTTCGGCAATTTTAGTGGCAGTCAGGTTAATCTTTTCGTGTAGCTTCTTTTGCATTTCCACATCCAGCGCCCGGATCGTGCCTTCCATCAGTACCTCCTCCGGTATGATGTTGTTGCGCACGCCACCGTGGATGCTGCCCACCGTAATTACGGCGGCACCTTCCGGCAATTGCGTCTGACGGCTGATGATCGTCTGCAGGCCGTTGATGATCTGTGCAGACACTACGATCGGGTCTATACCTGACCAGGGGTAAGCGCCGTGCGACTGCTTGCCCTTTACCTTGATGCGGAAGATGTCGGCACTCGCCATGGTACCTCCCGGGGTGTACTTGATGATACCCACCTCGGTCTGGGAGTTGATGTGCAGGCCGAAGATCACTTCTGGCTTAGGTCCTTTATCGAGTACACCCTCTTTCACCATCAGGCGGCACCGCCTTCCTCCCCTATCGGAGATCCCTCTTCAGCTGGCTGGAAAATAAACTTCACGGTTCCTTTCAGGTCGTTTTTCATACCTGCCAGAATCTCGGCGGCTCCCATCAGCATGGCGATGTGGGTATCGTGGCCGCAGGCGTGCATCACGCCTACTTCCTGTCCGTTGTAGGTGCTGCGCTCTTTGGAAGCAAAAGGCAGATCCACCCGCTCGGTTACCGGCAGGCCATCGATGTCGGCACGCAGCGCTACTATCGGACCAGGTTTCCCGCCTTTCAGGATGCCCACTACACCGGTATGGGCTACACCGGTTTGTACCTCCATACCTAGTTTGCGCAGGTGCGCGGCAATCTTCTCGGCTGTTTTGGTTTCGCGGTTGCCCAGCTCGGGATATTGGTGAAAGTCACGGCGCCATTCGATTACTTTCGGTTCCAGTTTGTCGGCCATGGTGTTAGCTTTGGCCAATAGCTTAGAGTCCTGCGCAAAAGCAGGTATAGCAGCGAACAGACCGAGGCACAGCGGCAAGGCCCGGCGAAGCAAGGGTTGAGGTATCTTCATGGTTGAGGTATAAAATTTAGGGAATACTAAAGCTACACATTTTGCACGATGCATGCCAACAAAATAACAGGGCATCATGACCCTTAAGCCAACAGAGTCTCTGCGAAGCAGCATACCTTATACCTACACTCCTTTGTACACGTACAGTTATAAGCATAACCATAATACAACTGCACCCCGCCTATTTTTCATAAGCTGCTAGAGAAAGTATATATTTACACGGAAATAACACCCATACACGATGACTGACGAGCAGAAGCTATTCTCAGAATTCAAGCCAGCCACGGCAGACGACTGGGCGGAACGCGCAAAAAAAGACCTGCGCGAAACACCCCTCGAAAGCCTCACCTGGCAAACCTACGAAGGCATCACGATCAAGCCCTACTATACCCGCGAAGACATTCAGCACCTGCCTTTTGCGCAACATAAACCCGGAGACTTCCCTTTTCTGCGCGGCAATGCAGGTAGCGATAACAGCTGGCAAAACATCCAGAAGATAAAAGCGGAGACCAACAGTAAAACCGCCATCGACAAAGCGGCTGACGCCCTGAGCAGAGGCGCCGACGGTGTTCATTTCGTAGTGGAAGACCCGGCGACATTTGATCTTTCCTACATGGCCGAGCGCATCGATCTGACGGCCCAGTCTGTCAGCTATACTCTGAGCAACGATCCGGCTACGTTTCTAAAGAAGCTCTATACCTTGCTTGCAGCGCAGAACATCTCGCACCGCAACCTGAAGGGCTTTCTGAACTACGACCCGATGACGGGCAAAGGAGTCCTGACTGATACCGAAAACAAAGCCATTACCAAGGTACTCGACCTGACCAAAGACAGCAGCGACTTTTACGGAGTAACGGTATGCGGCACCAACTTCAGTAGCATCGGTGCGTCGCTTATACAGGAGGTAGCCTATACCCTGAGTGCCGCCGTGGCGTATACCGATCGCCTTACCACAGCCGGTGAGCCGCTTGAGTCGGTGCTGCGCAACATGCAATTCTGCATGGGAGCCGGTACTAATTACTTTTTTGAGATCGCCAAGCTGCGCGCCCTGCGCCTGTTGTGGGCTGCCGTAGTGGAGGCCTATCAGGCCGAACCGGCACTGGCCGCTAAGTTGCGCATCCACACGACAACCTCCAGCTGGTACCAGACCACCCTTGACCCTTATGTGAACATGCTCCGCGTGACCACCGAGGCCATGTCGGCGGTCCTCTCCGGCACTGATTCCCTTACCGTACTGCCTTTCGACAGCACCTTCAAGGACTCAGACGAATTCTCGGAGCGCATTGCCCGCAACGTGTCCATCATCCTGAAAGAGGAATCGTACCTGGACAAGGCCGTGGATCCTGCCGCCGGTTCTTATTACCTGGACTCACTCACCAACGAACTGGCCTCTAAAGCATGGGAACTGTTCAAAGAAGTGGAAGCACAGGGAGGTTTTGAGGCCGCTTATGACAATGGCTTCATTTTAGGCTCTATCACAGAAGTAAACCGCCAGAAGTTCCGCGACATAGCCACGGGCCGCATGGTGCTGGTGGGCACCAACAAATACCCGAACCCGAAAGAAAAAATCGATTTCGACCCGGAGGAGCTGATCCAGCGCGCCGATTTTGACACGACCCGCGCCGCCTACCCGACCGAGGTGATGCGCATGGCTACCGAACTGCACCTGCGCAAGCGACAGCGTCGTCCAAGAGCAGTTGTGGCTGTAATCGGCAGCTCCGAGCGGCAGCATGTCAATGCTTCTTTTGCGAAAGAATTTTTTAGCTGCGCCGGCTTCGATACGGAGGTGCAGCAATACAATGATCCACACGAGGCGGCCGACAGGTTGCTGCATGCAGCTGCGGAAGTAGTGGTCGTGGCTACGCCAGAAGAAACCTACGCCCGTGAGTTCGGACCAAGGCTGCGCGGGCACAAAGACAGACCGACAGTTATCATGGCAGACAATCCACAGGAGATGAAAGACGAAATGGTGGCCAATGGCTATGATGAATTCATTTTTGAAGACTGTGATATGTCTACCATTCTGGAGCTGGTGCAGAAAAGACTATCCCGGGAAGAGGACAGCAATGCTAACTAAGCACTTCGCTGCCACTCTCCTGCTCACAGGTATGTTGGCAGTTTCCTGCACAACACACACAGATAAAACTGTAAAAAACGAACGCATCGCTATGGATGACGCAATATCAGAAGTAAAACAAGCCCTCGACGGGCAGGTAGCTGCCTGGAACAAAGGCGAACTGGAAAATGCCATGGACTTCTACTGGGAGTCGCCGGATATGCTCTGGATCAGCCGTAACGGTACTGAAAAAGGCTGGCAGGAAGTGCTGGAGATGTTCCAGACCGACTTCACCGATCGTAGCAAGATGGGCGAGTACACTTATGAGCCTTTACACATCGAGCAGGTAAGCCCGGAAGCCGTGTACTACGTGTACCGCTGGAAGATCGAGCTGCAAGGCAGAAAGCTGATGGGCGGCGTATCGTCGCAGCTTTGGAAGAAAGTAGACGGTCGCTGGGTCATCACCTCCGAGCACGCAAGTTAGTTGAGTGATTGAGTGAGTTGGCGATTGAGTGGTTGAGCCAGTTAACGACTATTTAACTCAACTAATCGATCACTTATTCAACAATCACTAAATCACGCATTCACTAAATGAAGTAAAACTGAAGTATGATTAAGTGTATGATCCTATAAAAAATCACTCATTCACTCAATCACTCATTCAAAAATAAACTCATGAAACCTGACTTTTCGAACATAGATATCAACAAAGTTGCTTCGGCGGAGCACGGGCCGAAAGATCCGCTGCAACCGAAGGACTGGAAAACGGCGGAGCAGATTCCGCTCAAAAGCTACTATACCTCCGAGGACGTGAAAGGCTTCGAGCATATGGATTTTGCCGCTGGTCTGCCGCCATACCTGCGTGGACCTTACAGCACCATGTATGTGCAGAAGCCCTGGACTATCCGCCAGTATGCCGGCTTCTCCACCGCCGAGGAATCCAACGCTTTCTACCGCCGCAACCTGGCAGGCGGACAGAAAGGCCTCTCCGTAGCCTTTGACCTGGCCACGCACCGCGGCTACGACTCCGACCATCCGCGTGTGGTGGGTGACGTGGGCAAGGCAGGTGTGGCCATTGACTCGGTGGAGGACATGAAGATCCTTTTCGACCAGATTCCGCTGAACCAAATGTCGGTGTCGATGACCATGAACGGAGCCGTGCTGCCGATCATGGCCTTTTACATTGTGGCGGCCGAAGAGCAGGGCGTGACGCCGGAGCTGCTGAGCGGTACGATCCAGAACGACATTCTGAAGGAGTTCATGGTGCGCAACACCTACATCTACCCGCCGGAGCCGAGCATGAAGATCATCGCGGACATCTTTGAGTATACCTCGCAGAACATGCCGCGCTTCAACTCCATCTCCATCTCGGGCTATCACATGCAGGAGGCCGGCGCCACAGCCGACATCGAACTGGCTTATACCCTGGCTGACGGCCTGGAGTATGTGCGCACCGGTCTGAAGGCAGGTATGGACATCGATGTATTTGCGCCGCGCCTCTCCTTCTTCTGGGCTATCGGCATGAACCACTTCATGGAGATTGCCAAGATGCGAGCAGCCCGTATGCTGTGGGCCAAACTGATCCAACAGTTCAACCCGAAAAACCCGAAATCGCTGGCGCTGCGCACGCACTGCCAGACTTCTGGCTGGAGTTTAACAGAACAGGATCCGTTCAACAACGTGACCCGCACCTGCGTGGAGGCCTTGGCCGCTGCCTTAGGTGGCACGCAAAGCTTGCACACCAACGCACTCGACGAGGCCATCGCCCTGCCAACTGACTTTTCGGCCCGCATTGCCCGTAACACGCAGATATACCTGCAGCAGGAAACCAACATCACGAAAGTGGTGGATCCGTGGGGAGGCTCGTATTATGTAGAGGCCCTCACACACGAGATCGCGCACAAAGCGTGGGAACTGATTCAGGAAGTGGAAGAACTGGGCGGTATGGCCAAAGCCATCGAGACCGGTCTGCCGAAAATGCGCATTGAGGAAGCCGCCGCCCGCAAGCAGGCCCGCATCGACTCCGGAAAAGACGTGATTGTGGGTGTGAACAAATTCCGTCCGGACCAGATTCAGGAGATCGACATCCTCGACATCGATAACACCGTGGTGCGTGAATCGCAGCTTCGCAGGTTGGCACAGGTAAAAGAAAGTCGCGACAACCAGGCGGTGGAAGAAGCCCTTCAAGCATTGACAGTTGCTGCAGAGTCCAATGAAGGCAATCTGCTTGAGTTGGCCGTGAACGCTGCCCGCCACCGTGCTACGCTGGGTGAGATATCTGACGCGTTAGAGAAAATTTACGGAAGACACAAAGCTGTGATACGATCCATATCAGGTATATACTCTGCTGAGCTCTCCGACGACGAGAACTTCGAGCGGGCCAAAGTACTGGCAGACCAGTTTGAGGAAATGGAAGGCCGCCGACCACGCATCATGGTCGCTAAAATGGGGCAGGACGGTCACGACCGAGGCTCCAAGGTAATCGCTACCTCCTTCGCCGACCTCGGCTTCGACGTGGATATTGGTCCGTTGTTCCAGACCCCGGCCGAAGTAGCCATGCAAGCCGCTGAAAACGACGTGCACGTGGTGGGTGTATCTTCACTGGCAGCCGGTCATAAGACACTGGTTCCGCAGTTGATAGAGGAGCTCCGCAAGCTTGGCCGTGAAGACATCATGGTGATCGTAGGCGGCGTTATACCTGCCCAGGACTACGACTTCCTATTCAAAGCAGGCGCTGCAGGCGTGTTTGGCCCAGGCACCATTATCTCTGTAGCGGCTCAGAATATTCTGGAGCAGCTGATCAGAGCAGTGAAGGAATAGAATTAAACGAAAAAATTTGAAAGCTGCAGTTGACTTCGGTTGGCTGCAGCTTTTTTATTTCCAGGATGAAGTTCTATCAGACACACTCCCTGTTCTGATAGGTATACGGCACACCAGTACTTTGCCAGGGGTCTTTTTAAACCGTACCTTTGTAGCAATCACAAAACTCCGCTATGTCATCTAAATCAATCAAATATCTTCTTCTTGCTATTTCCGCTGTTCTTGTCATCTTCTTCATCTACGACTCCTTCTCCCAACCCAGTGTCGATGACCTGAAAGGCGATTTCAAAGAAGTAGCCTTCTACCGCAACGAGAACAATACCGGCCCGATCGTCAGGATCTATGCCGTGACGGTGGCCGACACGTTGTGGCAGGAGATGGAGCAGTACGGCAATTATATGCCGCACACCAAGTATGGCACCACGCGCGTATACTTCTTCCTGAACAGCCAGCCTGCACCGGATCAGGTGCAGCCCGGACAACAGAACTTCGATCCGCAGTTTGCGCCCTATACCTTAGCCCGCTACGAGAAAGACGCCATGGGACAGGTATCCTTCATGCGGCATCCATTTAGTCGCTAAATCGCCTTTTTGTGTCGTTTTGACATTACTACTTATTGATAATTAAGTAGTAACCCCCATTTATTACCGGCATATTTCTGTAGCGCATCTTCAAATTAACCGTAAAAGAGAGGATGTGTAACTTAAAAACTATTATGCTATGAAAATGATTTGGAAAACAGCAGCTGCCTCTCTCTTTATAAGTTCGGCTCTTCTTATGTCCTCCTGCGGCGGAGAACAGGGTGGTAACTCAGAAATGCCACCTGAAACCACGGAAGGCAACACACAGGAAACCGGCATAGAAGGTAATGGCTATGTTATGCCTGAAGATACTGCCGGAATGGGCACTACGACCGGAACTACAACAGGCACTACCACCGGTACTACAGCAGGCACTACCACTGGAACTACGACAGGCACGACGACCGGTACAACTACAGGTGGTATGACAACTACCGGCACGACAACTACTGGAGGTACGACAGGCGGAACCACAACGGGTGGCACTACAACTGGCGGAACCACTACGGGAACTACGACTGGTTCTACAACAGGAACGACAACGGGTACAACCACTGGAACGACAACAGGAACGACTACAGGTACTACTACTGGAACAACAACCGGAACTACGACTGGTACGACCACAGGTACTACGACCGGCACCACTACGGGTACTACAACCGGCACAACAACTGGTGGATCTACGACTGGCACGACCTCTGGTAGCACCACTGGCAACTAGTTATAACCAAGTTCTGGTTGCGGCACCTTTTAGTTGCCGCAACCAGAATATAATTCCCACAATACTCTACAACTGATATAAGACTATGAAAAAACAATGGACCTCACTAACTGCCGGCCTATGCCTGGGCGCAGCTTCTTTGCTGTTAACATCTTGCGGGAGCGAGAATCAGCAATCTGTACCGGATAATCAATCTATTGAAACCCGGGACATAAACAGCGATTCGCTGGAAGACAACCGGGTTGAGAACGCCAGTGGCGGTACAGGTACAAATGCCTCCGGCACCACCACAACCGGCACTACAAGCGGTAGCACAACAGGGGGCACCACTATGTAAGCACTTGTCATTCAAATAGATATGAAATTAAACTAAAAAGCGGGAGCCAACCTGACGGTCTCCCGCTTTTTTTATATTGCAATAGTAATACTTTCAAACGAACAGATTGCTCCATACAATTTCAAGATTTTCCTGCAGGTATTCAGGAAACAAATAATCTTCTCGGTTTAGAGCTTGTGTAATAGGTTGCATAATAGTATACTTGACCCCTTGCTTCCTTAATTCGTATGAATACAGATTCATATAAAATGCGCTGACCATGAAGCAAGGCAAATCAAAAAAATCATACTTCTTACTTAACCTGATTCTTTTGCTTTTATCTTATATTTTCGCTCCTTCCCCGGTACAGGCCCAGTACCGACCGGAGACCGACTTACAAGAGCTTTTTCGCGATGTGCAGCTCCTGCCTGTTTTCCCGGATTCCAAAACCTTTGCCGATTGTGTGCCTCTGCAGGAACCAGCGCATATTTTGCAGGCTTACCGGGAGCAACATGCGCAGCCTGGCTTCGATTTAAAGGAGTTCGTGCTGGAGCATTTTCTGTTACCAACGCAGCCTTCTTCTAATTTCACAACCGATACCAGCCTTTCCGTAACAGCGCATATACGACAGCTCTGGCCTGTGCTCACCCGCATGCCTGATGAAAGCGGTGGCTCGCTCCTGCCCCTCCCCCATGCCTATGTAGTACCAGGTGGCCGCTTTCAGGAGATCTACTACTGGGACAGCTTCTTCACCATGCTGGGGCTGCAGGTAAGCGGCGAAAAAGCCTCATCCAGCACATGGTCGACAATTTCACGCACCTCATCCATACCACCGGTCATATACCGAACGGCAACCGCAGCTATTACCTCAGCCGCTCCCAACCGCCCTTTTATGCGCTGATGCTGCATCTGCTCACCCAGGAGTTGGGCCGCGATGTGTTGGTAAAATATGCCTCCGCACTTCGAAAAGAATACGCGTTCTGGATGGATGGTGCCGAGCAGCTTAGCCCTACCACCCCGACACACCGCCGGGTGGTGCTTTTGCCGGACGGCAGCATCCTCAACCGCTACTGGGACGACCAACCAGCTCCGCGCCCTGAGGCTTACAAAGAAGACGTACACATCGCCCAGGAGTCGGGCAGGCAGCCGGAGGAGGTATACCGCCACATCAGAGCCGCCGCCGAGTCGGGCTGGGACTTTAGCAGCCGCTGGTTCGCCGACAAGCAAAACCTGAACACGATCCATACCACCGACATTCTGCCTGTAGACCTCAACTCACTGCTCTTCCACATGGAGCTGACACTAGCTGAGATGGCTGAACTGGAGCGTAGCCCTGCTGAGGCGCGTCTGTTCCGCCAGAAAGCCAAGGCCCGCCGCAAAGCGGTACTCCAGCACATGTGGCACGAGGCAGACGGCTTCTTCTACGATTATGATTTTGTGCAGGGCGCTACCACCAACATCCCGACATTGGCCTCTGTTTACCCGCTATACTTCTGCATGGCCAAGCGTCGCCAGGCAGCTGCCGTCGCCGAACGCCTGCAGCAGGACTTCCTGAAGGCAGGTGGACTCGCCACTACCCTGGTGCACACCAACCAGCAATGGGACGCGCCGAATGGCTGGGCGCCGCTGCAGTGGATGAGCATACAGGCACTGCGCAACTATAAGCACGAAGAACTGGCCCGCACCATTGCAACCCGTTGGATTACCCTCGGCACTGAAGTACACGAGAGTACAGGCAAAATGGTGGAGAAGTATAACGTAGAAAACCTTGAGCTCGAAGCAGGTGGCG
>NZ_AKIS01000048.1:0-82098 GCF_000277005.1 Pontibacter sp. BAB1700
GGTATAGCCTGCAACCTGATGGACCGGGTGGAGGAAGTGGAGCTGCTGGTGCGCCAGATTAGCCGTGACTTTCCGCAGCTCAGGATTCTGCTGCGCCCCCACCCCCGCGACAAACGCAGCTATACCTTTGTCACCGGCATCAGCCCAAACGTCAGCCTAACCAACGCGCGACAGCAGTCCGTGTTTGAATACCTGCGGGATCTGGAAATGCTGATCAGCGGTAACTCCGGCATTCACCTGGAGGCAGTGCTGCTGAATGTATGGTCGGTTTACTACAATTTCAACCCGACAGAGGAACTGCATGATTATTATGGCTTTGTGGCGCAGGGACTGATTGAGAAAGCTGCTTCCTACGATGCGCTCAAGCCAATGCTCGCACAAGGTATAGCACATAAACCGCAGGTTTACCAACGAGCTAGCTATTACCACGCGACTGTGGGAACGGAGTACGACGGCAGGAGCGGCGAACTGGCAGCTGACTTAATAAAAGCAATGTTGGCTACCACCAATCAATTATAAGAATCGGCTACCTTTGTGGCCTGAAAAAGAAACATGAGTAAACATCTCCAGCGAGAGGGTATTTGGAACACCGTGATCTCATATGCCGGCATCGCCATCGGCTATGTGAACACCATCTTGCTGTTCCCGAACTTTTTGGAGGAGGAAGAAGTCGGCCTTACGCGTCTGCTGATCCAGATCTCGGTGATGTTTGCGCAGTTCTCCGCACTCGGCTTCGTGAACATGAGTGTGCGCTACTTCCCATATTTCCGGGATAAGAGCAAAGAACACCACGGCTTCCTGTTTCTGATGCTGGCTATACCTGTGCTGGGCTTTGGCGCCATCTCCGGATTATTCCTGCTGTTCAAGCCGGTTGTGATCGACTATTACATCGAGAATTCTCCGCTCCTGCTCGATTACTATTACTTTGTGATCCCGCTGGCCTTTTTCACACTGCTTTTCAATCTGCTCACAGCTTACCTGCGCTCGCTGTTCAAGACCATCATTTCGTCCTTCGCCCAGGACTTTCTGCTGCGCATCCTCACGACGGCACTGATTGGTCTTTATGCGCTTGGCTGGATCGAATTCAGGCAGTTCGTGCTGCTTTACATTGTCATCAATGCGGTGATCACGCTTTCGCTGGTAGTGTATGCGCTCTGGTTAAAGCAACTGTTCCTGAAGCCGCGCCTGGCAGCGCTCAGTATTGTACCCTTGCGTGAAATGCTGTACTTCGGTTTTTTCACCTTCCTGGGCAATATTTCTGTTACCATCATTACCACTGTCGATCAAATCATGATCAGCTCTTACAGCCTGGGCGACAACGGTATTTACACCACAGCTTTTTTCATCACCAGCGCCATCATGGTACCAGCCAGGTCTATTTTCAAGATCGCTTTTCCGCAAGTGGCCGAGTACTGGAAAGACAAGGACATGGCAGGTATGGAGCGGCTTTACAAGCAAATCACCCTGATCAACCTGATCGTTGGTTTGCTGCTCTTCATAGGCATCTGGGCCAACATTGACAACCTCTTCTCTTTTATGCCGGAAACCTACCGGGCAGGTAAGTATGTAGTATTGTTCCTGTCCATGGCTCGCATCATCGACCTGGCCACAGGTATAAACGGCATCATTCTGGCTACTTCCGAGAAGTACCGCTGGGATCTCCTTTTTAATGTGGTGCTGGCCGGCCTGACCATTTGGACGAACTATGTGTTCATTCCGCTCTATGGGATAAACGGTGCAGCAATGGCCTCCATGATCTCGTATGTTACGATCAACCTGCTGCGCCTGTTCTTTGTGCAGTGGCTCTACAAAATGCAACCTTTTGCCTGGAATTCGCTGGGTGTGACAGTCATTGCAGCCGTTGCGTTGGGAGTCTCATACTTGGTGCCATACCTTGGCAACCTATACCTGGACATCCTGGTGCGCTCCCTGCTGATTACCGCCATTTACATGGGCCTGATGCTCAGCCTACGGGTATATCCGGACATGAACCAGTGGATGTTTGCCCAGTGGCGCAGACTTAAATAAGTAGAAGGGTTCATTAACTGAAAACTGTGACAGGTATAGAAAAAGGTACACCTGTGCGGGGAGCTTTCTGTAAAAACTCCACTATTATAAAACCAAAAAAATTAGATTTAGTACCCTGTTGTTAGGTTAAAGGACTCCACTTTTGAATCGAGTACTTTGCCGTTTTCGCACTTGAGTACGCGGTGTGGGTAGCGGTTGATGATCTCGTAGTTGTGCGTAGCCATCAGGATAGCAGTACCGCTGTTATTGATCTCGTTAAAGAGCTGCATGATGCCATCGGCCACAATCGGGTCAAGGTTACCAGTTGGTTCATCAGCCAGCAAAATAACCGGTTCGTTGAGAAGGGCACGGGCTACCACAATGCGTTGCTGCTCACCACCGGACAGCTGGTGAGGCAGTTTGTTAGCGGCGGCATCCAGGCCAACACGCATCAACACTTCTGTAATACGCTGCTTGCGTTTCGACTTATCTTTCCAGCCCGTAGCTTTCAGTACAAAGGCCAGATTCTCAGCCACTGTACGATCGAAAAGTAACTGAAAGTCCTGAAACACGATACCGATCTTGCGACGCAGAAATGGTACTTGCTTACGCGGGAGCTTCGTGAGTTTAAAATCGGCGATGGTGCCTACGCCGGTCTGAAGTGGCAAATCACCGTAAAGAGTTTTGAGCAATGAGCTTTTTCCGCTACCAGTGCGCCCCACCAGGTATACAAACTCGCCTTTGTCAATGTCGAAGTTGACACTGCTCAACACGGTGTTTACGTCCTGATAGATAGCCACGTCGCGTAGCGATACCACGGGTGTAGATGAAGAAAAGCTCATAAGAAAATTAAATGTCTAGTTGCTGCAGTTTACCAAACTCGAGGGACTCAATCAGCGCAGCCAAAGCCTCCTCTTTTCCCTCCAAGCCATAGCGGTCCAGGTTCTTGAGTGGCCGGTCTGCCCTAAAGTAAGCAATCAGCACGAAATTATCGTCGCGCAGCTGAATATAATCCGGAATTTTGGCCTTGCCCTTTACTTTGATGATGTACATCTTTTTTTAATGAATAATGAGTAGTGACTAATGAAGAATTGCCAGGTATAGAATGGATAATGATTGATGAAGTAAAATGTTTAAGTATTGCCCCTTATTCACTTTACCCCATTAATCATTACTCATTATTCATTAGTTATTACTTATTTCCTTTTGCGTGGTCAGCCAGGAATTTCTGCAGACCGATGTCAGTCAGTGGGTGATTCAGCAGGCCCGTGATCACAGAAAGCGGACAAGTTACCACATCAGCTCCAAGTTCAGCGCACTGCACCAGGTGCATTACGTGACGAACAGAAGCAGCTAGTACCTGTGTCTGGTAACCGTAGTTACCATAAATATGCACGATCTGCTCGATCAGTTGCAAACCATCCGTTGACACGTCATCCAGACGACCTACGAAAGGAGACACATAAGTAGCACCAGCCTTGGCAGCCAGAATCGCCTGACCAGCAGAGAATACCAGTGTACAGTTGGTCTTGATGCCGCGCTCGCTGAAGTGACGGATCGCCTTCACACCTTCACGTGTCATAGGCACTTTCACTACAATGTTCGGGTGTAGTTCGGCCAGCAGTTCGCCTTCGCGTACCATGCCGTCGAAGTCCGTTGCGATCACTTCGGCGCTGATGTCACCATCCACGATTTCGCAAATCTGCTTATAGTGCGCCATCACATTGTCGTGTCCGAAGATACCTTCTTTGGCCATCAGCGATGGGTTGGTGGTAACACCGTCGAGCACACCGAGGTCGTGCGCTTCCTGAATTTCCTGCAGGTTTGCAGTATCAACAAAGAATTTCATAATGCTGGGGATGTAGATTTTCCTACAAATCTAACGCAATATGCCCTAAGTCAAAAGACATTGTATAAAAGATGCGGGACAATTGAGGTATAAGCCCTCAAAGGCAGGTTAACCTATTGTATGGCAGGGTATAGGAAGGCGCAGCTGGGCTTTAAATAAAAAAGACCGGCAGGGAGCCGATCAGAAAAGTATGGGCAAAAAAAAGTGGCAAAACCAACATCGCGCCGCTTCGACCATCTACCCTTGCTGCCTTCCGGCCCTGGGGGAGTTCGACGGGAGCTGGCCGTGCCGATTTGCCGTTACAAAAGTACGAAGATTATCCTGAAGTGCAAATTTATTCTTCGGAATTATGTTTGACAGACGTTATTGTGAACACATGTTTCTTACGGTCAGGGGATTTGATGCAGAAAAGAATTTTCTGCATCAAAGCTATACCTATAGTGTTGAAGTGAGTTCCTCCTTTCATCCATATCCACAAATTGTGCTTAAGCTAAACCGGTGGTGTGTTCCAGAGGACTCACTATAACAGACACAAGCGGGGATGCTTGAACCATACTACAAGTCTCGCCGCCATTTCAGCCCACCCCCACTTTCAACACCCCTCAAAAACATATCTCCCCTATTTTTGGCAAAAAAGCCTAATACACCTTACCTTTGCGCATGCCAGAAAAAATACTGATTCTCGACTTCGGCTCCCAGTACACCCAATTGATTGCAAGACGGGTGCGCGAGCTAAATGTGTATTGTGAGATTTACCCTTACAATAATGTTCCGGAACTCACGGAAGATGTCAAAGGCGTTATTCTATCGGGCAGCCCCTGCTCGGTGCGCGACCACGAACACCCAACCATCGATTTAAGCCAGTACATGGGCAAGCTTCCCTTACTGGGCGTGTGCTACGGCGCACAGCTGATCGCTTACGAGCACCAGGGCGAAGTAACCCCATCTACCATTCGCGAATACGGTCGTGCCAGACTTACGGAGCTGCACACGGCAAACCGCCTGATGAAAGAACTTACCCCAGGTTCTGTGGTATGGATGTCGCATGGCGACACGATCAAAGAAATTCCAGACAATTTTGAAGTTATAGCCAGCACGGAAACGGTACGTGTAGCCGCGTACAAGCTGCGCGACCAGGAAACCTACGGTATTCAGTTCCACCCAGAGGTAACCCACTCCGACGAAGGCAAAACCCTGCTCCGCAATTTTGTGGTGCACATCTGCGATTGCCAGCAGGACTGGACCTCCGAGCAGTTCGTGGATGCCACGGTGGCTGATCTGAGAGAGCAGCTGGGCAATGACAAGGTGGTACTTGGCCTGTCTGGCGGTGTAGACTCCAGTGTGGCGGCCATGCTGATCCACCAGGCGATCGGTAAAAACCTGTACTGCATCTTCGTAGATAACGGATTGCTGCGCAAGGACGAGTTTGAGACCGTACTTGATTCATATAAGCACATGGGTCTGAACGTGAAAGGTGTGGACGCCAAAGACCGCTTCTACGCAGCACTAGCCGGCATCTCCGATCCGGAAGGCAAGCGCAAGGCGATTGGCCGTGTGTTTATTGAGGTATTCGACGACGAAGCGCATCAGATTGAGGACGTGAAGTGGCTGGCACAAGGCACTATTTACCCGGACGTGATTGAGTCGCTGAGCGTGAAAGGTCCTTCGGCTACGATCAAATCGCACCACAACGTGGGCGGTCTGCCTGACTTCATGAAACTGAAAGTGGTAGAACCACTCAAAACACTTTTCAAAGATGAGGTGCGTTTGGTAGGTAAGACCCTTAAGATAGATGATACCATCCTTGGTCGCCATCCTTTCCCTGGTCCTGGTCTGGCTATCCGTATATTGGGTGACATCACACCGGAGAAGGTACACGTGCTGCAGCAGGTAGATCACATCTTCATCAGCAACCTGAAAAAATCAGGACTGTATGATGAGGTATGGCAGGCTGGCGCTATCCTGACACCTTTGCAATCAGTTGGTGTAATGGGTGATGAACGTACTTACGAAAATGTGGTGGCCCTTCGTGCTGTAACCTCTATCGACGGCATGACAGCGGACTGGAGCCGTTTACCGTATGAGTTCCTGGCCGATGTATCCAACGAGATCATCAACAAAGTAAAGGGTGTGAACCGCGTTGTGTACGACATCAGCTCGAAGCCACCAGCAACCATCGAGTGGGAGTAATATTATTGAGTGAATTAGTGATTGGGTGATTGAGTGAATTAGTGAATACTTGGTTTAGCATTGGTAAGGCTGCAGCTAAGAAATAGGTTAGTTAAGCCTTCGACTTTATTATAATCACTCAATCACTAATTCAAAAATAGAACAACATGAAGAGAAGCTTATTGAAGCATGCAGCGGGTATGCTGCTAATGGCTGCGCTTGCGCTGCCGGTACAGGCCCAGCAGGATTATGGCACGACCTATAGCAATGGCAAGGTACTGATAGAGCAGGAGCGCTATGACAAGGCCATGGCCGAGTTACTACCTATCACGCAGGCTGGTCCCAAAAATCAATACGCTCCCGAAGCTTCTTACTTGTATGCCGTAGCGGCGCTCAAGGCAAACAAACTGCCTGAAGCGCGGCGTATGCTGCAACAGCTACAGGGCCAGCACTCTAATTGGCCCAATCAACCTGAAGCAAGCTATTTACTTGCTAATGTACTTTTTGAACAAGGCGAGTATGAGCAGGCATTGGCTGAACTAAGTAGCCTTCGTTCCGCTAAACTACAAGCCGATGCCGAAAATCTGAAGCGTCACTACCTGATGCGCATCACGGACCGCGGAATTTTCGAGCAGTTACTGCAGCGCTATCCGGAAGATAAAGCTGTCGCACAGACCTATGCTGACAAGTTGCTGGCAGGTTGGTATCGTCCTGAGGACAGAACCACGCTGGAAAGCATTGTCTCAAAGCACCACCTGGACCGCAGCCGCTACCTGAGTGCCAATGCCATGCGCAAGCAGGCTTATAATGTAGCAGCCCTGATGCCGTTTCAGCTGGACCAGGACCTGGGGCAGGCAGCACGTAAGAATCAGTTTGCCACCGACCTTTTCGCAGGCATGAAGATGGCGCAGGACTCCCTCAAACGTCAGGGAATAAATATAAACCTCTATGCTTACGATGCAGGCACCGATACAACCGCTGTAAAGCGAATCCTGGAAACTTCGGAGCTCAAAAGCATGGATCTGGTTATCGGTCCTGTTTACAGGTCATCGGCCAAGATTGCAGCCCGTTTTGCCACTCAGAATAATGTGAATGTAATCAACCCGCTTACTCAGGACCTGGAAGTAGCTGCTGATAATGCCAATATTTTTCTATTTGAGTCTTCTGTAGCGACGCAGGCACGACAGGCTGCTACCTACGCTTACAACACTTTCGAGCCTAAAACGGCTGTCATCCTGTATGAAGACAACAAAGATGACATCGCGTTTAGCCAGCATTACCGCGAGCAGTTCCTGAAATTAGGGGGTAAAGTGGCAGCTTACAAAAAGATAAACTCTGCACAGAGCGCTGCCACCGCCGCTGTTTTCAAAGACCTGAAATTGGAAAATGTTGGCCACCTGGCTGTTTTCTCTGATCAGATGACGGCTGCGGCAAATACGGTTAGTACCTTACAGTCCAGAGCAGCCACGCTGCCACTCGTGACATTCGAAAAGTGGCTGGGTATAGGGCAGCTGACTCTGCGCCAGTTAGACGATCTGGAGATCTATTTTGTAAACCCGAAATACATCGATCAGATGAGTTCGGCAGCGCGTCACTTCCGTAAGAGGTATACGGCCAGGTATAACATGCCACCCTCACAGTATGCCTATGCCGGTTTTGAAATGATGTATTATTTTGGAACACTGCTCCAAAATTACGGTCCCCGCTTTAATCTGGCACTTGGCTCAGAGGGACTCCGCCCGGGTGTTTTTTACAAAGGCATAGGCTACACCGATCGTGCAGCTCTCAATGAAGTGCGCCGTGACAACCAGTACATTCCGATTACCAAACTGGAAAACCTGCAACTAACTGTTGTAAACCCGATCTTTTAATGCTCCAGGCATTACACATCAGGTATAGCACCCTGCCCATATCATTGCTTTTAAATTCAAAGAAATCAGAATTATGAAAATAGCACCAATCAGCGAAGAACTTTTCCAGCGTGCACAGCACTCCATACCAGGCGGGGTAAACTCTCCTGTACGAGCCTTCAGAGCCGTGGGCGGAAATCCACGTTTTATGGTATCAGCCAAAGGCCCTTATATGTTCGACGAGGACGGCAACCGCTACATGGAGCTTATTAACTCCTGGGGGCCTATGATCTTGGGTCATGCAGCGGAAATAGTGCAGGAGGCCGTGCAAAAGGCTATACCGAACTCGCTTTCTTTTGGAGCTCCTACCCGTAAGGAAATAGAAATCGCAGAGCTGATCGTGGACATGGTGCCCTCAATAGAGAAAGTACGCATGGTAAATTCCGGCACTGAGGCTACCATGTCGGCAGTACGTGTGGCCAGAGGCTATACTGGTCGCAACAAAATGATCAAATTCGAAGGCTGTTACCACGGCCACGGCGACTCTTTCTTGATCGCTGCCGGTAGCGGTGCCATTACTTTAGGGGTGCCCGATAGCCCGGGTGTAACGCAGGGTGTAGCAGCTGATACGCTTACGGCCCCATTCAATGACCTGGAGGCTGTAAAAACACTCGTCGAAGCCAATAAAGACCAGGTAGCGGCTATCATCCTGGAGCCGGTTGCCGGTAATATGGGGCTCGTGCTGCCGGAGCAAGGCTTCCTGCAGGGGCTGCGTGACCTTTGCACCAAAGAAGGCATCGTATTAATCTTTGACGAAGTGATGACCGGTTTCCGTCTGGCACCAGGCGGTGCACAGCAGTTATTCGGTGTAACGCCGGATCTGACTACACTCGGTAAGATCATAGGTGGCGGTATGCCAGTGGGTGCCTACGGCGGCAAGAAAGAGATCATGAACTTTGTAGCGCCAGCCGGACCGGTTTACCAGGCTGGTACCCTCTCCGGTAACCCGATCGCCATGTCGGCAGGTATGGCCATGCTGCAGTACCTGCAAGGTCATCCGGAAGTATACACGAACCTGGAGCAGACGACTACCAAAATGGTAAAAGGCATGAAGCAGAATATGCAGGAACTGGGGATGAACTTCACCATCAACCATGTGGGCTCTATGTTCAGCATCTTCTTCACAGAGCAGCCTGTTACCGATTTCGAAAGTGCCAAAACATCTGACACCGCCATGTTCGGTCGCTATTTCAACAGCATGCTACAGCGCGGCGTATACCTGGCTCCTTCCCAATACGAATCATTGTTCGTGTCTACAGCCATTACCGAGGAGCTGGTGCAGGAGTACCTGCAGGCAAACCGAGAAGCACTTCAGGAGGCAGTACAACAGTAAGCTATACCTTAGTGATTATAAAAGAGACGGCAGCCTACACCAAGGCTGCCGTTATTATTATAGGGAGGTACAGCCAGACCATCTTTTCCGGCGGGCATGCATTCTAACTCCAGCACCGTTATCCCCCTCCGGTTAGCCTTTCAACAATTTTGCAATTTAACCATTTAGCTAATTAACATTTCACAATCAACAATTCGCCCATTTTCCGTACTTTTACGGTCATAACATTGCACCCCCATGATTCTTACAGATAAGCAGATTTTAGAAGAGGTTGAGAAAGGCACTATTTTAATTGAGCCGTTCAGGCGCTCCAGCCTTGGCACCAACTCTTACGATGTACACCTGGGCCGCTACCTGGCCACTTACCGCGACGAAGTACTCGATGCCCGTCAGCACAACCAGATTGATGTCTTTGAAATCCCGGAGGAAGGCTTTGTCCTGCAACCTAACACCTTATACCTGGGTGTGACGCTGGAGTACACCGAAACACATGCGCACGTACCTTTTCTGGAAGGTAAGTCAAGCGTAGGTCGTCTCGGCATCGACATCCACGCAACGGCCGGTAAAGGTGATGTAGGCTTCTGCAACACATGGACTTTGGAAATTTCTGTAACGCAGCAGGTACGTGTATACCATGGCATGCCGATTGGTCAGCTGATTTATTTTGAAGTAAAAGGCGGCATTGAAAACTATTACAACAGTAAAGACAATGCCAAGTATAACAACCGCACAACCAAGCCTGTCGAATCGATGATGTGGCGCAACGAATGGTAATTTCTACCTAAAAAACATTAAAAAAAGGTCAAATATTAGCTTATTTGACCTTTTTTGGCATAATTCCTGCACTATATTACACGTATTCGACACTGAAAGGCAAGCAGGAAAATTTTTAAATGCCGGAATCATTTCACGGTGGCCTGCGTTTTAAAACTACAATGCCTCAGGAGAGAATGAAAAGCATTGAAAACACCAAAAACACTAAGATTATGAAAAAGCTACTGGTAATAACATTGATGGTATTCGGAACCGTATACGGCGCATTTGCTACAGGTAATAATGTAACAGTGATTGCTGAGAAGCGTGCCAACCACCTCACTGACCAGATGATTCGTGAGCTTCGTTTGAATAACTACCAGGCCAATAAGATTAGAGAGATTAACCTGGACGTAGCTGCCCAGATCACTGAGATTGAGCAGAAGCATGAAGGTAACGAGCAACTGATCACAGAGAAGTGCAAAGCAGTACTGGCCGTGCGTGACCTGGAGTTTGAAGACATCCTGAGCACTGTGCAGTATAACGATTACTTCGGTGACCGTAAAGTATATTCTAAAGTAGACCGTGAGTTTATGGCAAGCTTGGACGAACAAGGTTCTCAGAACCTGGCTACGAACGAAAAGGGCACTGAAAATACGACTGTCTCAAACGTAAACTAATTCGACATTTTAAATAAAAGCATAAAAGCCACCTCAAAGGGTGGCTTTCGTTGTTTATAGGACTAGTCTAGTTACTTTCCTTCTTGCGTTCCTCTTCTACGTGCTTCATCAAGTCTTCACAAAGAGCACGCATTTTATCAGCCATTACCTTATCGCTGGTGGCCGTAGCGATGCTCTGGGCCATAGCACCAATGGTGTCGATGTAGAAGTATTTCATTTCATCGATCGGCATGTCCTTGGTCCACAGGTCGATTTTCATGGTACCTGCTTCATCACGGTCCCATAGGGAAATATTGATGGCCTTCGCAAAATGGATTTTTTCGCCTGCATCGGTGGCTCTCCAGCTGATGGCTTCCGGTACACGCTGCTCGTCCAGCGCGATGCTAAAGTATATTTCTGACTTCTTCATTTTCGTTTCTGTTAAACTTTGTGCTATATATATCTCGTACTATGCTTGAATACTCAAACTAAGTACAAAGTTACGCGATGCGCTACGTAATAAAAACCTTCTTCTTTCTTTTTAGCCTGACCATCCTTTCGGGGTGTGCCAGCTTAACCTCCTCTACTAAAAAAACGAAACTCTACACAGTCGCTTTTTATAATACAGAGAAACTCTACGACACGAAGAATGACCCCAAAACAGATGATGACGGCTTCACCCCTGAAGGTATCATGCAGTGGGATGAGGACAGGTATAAGACCAAAATTCGCAATATTGCGAAAGTCATTGAGTCCATTGGCGGCAAAAACGGAGCTGACCTATTAGGTGTCAGCGAGGTGGAGAACCGGCAGGTGCTGGAGGACCTGGTCAGCTCCTCTCCTCTTCGCAAGCGCCGCTACAATATTATTCATTACGACTCTCCCGACCCTGAGGGGCTGGATGTGGCCCTGCTCTACAACCCCAGGTTTTCAAACCAACGACCCATACAAACCTACCTATCAAGTTCTCCGAAAAGGGCTTTAGCTCACGGGGCATACTGCAGGTAAAAGGAACGCTGGCAGGCGAGCCTGTGACGATTTATGTAAATCACTGGCCGGAAGACCGTGGCAGCACGACGCTCGGTACTGCCCGCAGAAGAGAGGCAGCGGTAGAACTCAGACGGCAGCTGGATGCGCAGCAGAAAGCAGACAGGGATGCCAAAATAATCGTGCTGGGTGATTTTACTGATGAGCCGAAGTCCTCCAACATGGAAAAGGTACTGAGAGCGACAGGCCGCCCTGATCCGTCTTACAATGAAGAGCTGTTTAACACCTTTTATTTGTGGTACGTGCAGGGGCACGGCAGCTTCCATACCCGCAACGACAACAAAATGCGAGATCAGATCCTGGTGTCCAAGTCGCTCCTGAATACCAGAGGTGGTTTGCACTACGCGCACGGCTCTGCCTTCATCCACGATCCGGAGTTTGCCAAATTCACCTTCGGCAGGTATAAGGATACGCCTCGTCAGACCTGGTCCGGTACCCTTTACATCGGCGGGTACAGCGACCACTTCCCGGTATACATCAAACTGCAAAAGTAGGCTATACACTGAGATAGACGACACCCTAAAAACAAGAAAGGCGAACCATAACGGTCCGCCTTTCTGCATTAGGAGAAATTATCTTCTTATACGTAATTGTTCAGCATTACAGGCATCACCAGCATCAGAACATTTTCATTATCTTCATTTGCAAGCGGCATCAACAGACCAGCACGGTTCGGTGTGGACAGCTCAAACGAGATTTCGTCAGCGTCGATGTTGTTGAGCATTTCGATCAAAAACTTCGCATTAAAGCCGATTTCCATGTCCTCACCGTCATATTGGCAAGTCAGGCGCTCGTTCGCTTCGTTCGAGAAGTCGAGGTCTTCGGCAGAAACCTGCAGCTCAGAGCCGGACAGCTTCAGACGAATCTGGTGCGTGGTTTTATTTGAGTAGATGGAAATACGACGCACAGAGCTCAGCAATGCAGAACGGTCGATCACCAGTTTGTTCGGGTTCTGTACAGGTATAACGTTCTCGTAGTCCGGATAACGCTCGTCAATCAGACGGCAGATCATGCGGATGTTGTCGAAGCTGAAGAAGGCGTTGGACTGGTTGAACTCCATGCGCACGGCAGTTGCCTCAGAAGGCAGCGTTGACTTCAGAAGCGTGAAAGCCTTGCGTGGAATGATAAGCGATGCTTCTTGGCTCGTGGCGATGTCCGTACGACGGAAACGCAGCAGACGGTGACCGTCTGTGGCTACGAACGTTACATTGTCAGGGCGCAGTTGCACATAGATACCCGTCATGGCTGGACGTAGCTCGTCGTTGCTTACTGCAAAGATCGTCTTGTTGATGGCACGAGCCAGCACGTTAGACGGGATCTCGATGGCGCTGCCACCCTTCACTACCGGTACACGCGGGAAGTCGGTTGCGTTCTCACCAGAAAGCTTGTAGCGTCCGTTTGCTGAACTGATCTCAATGGTATAGGTCTCTTCGTCAATCGTGAAAGTCACCGGCTGGTCTGGCAGGTTCTTCAGCGTCTCGATCAGGATCTTGGCAGGGGCAGCAATGCGGCCACTCTCCTTCGCCTCCACCTGCAGTTCAGTGATCATGGAAGTTTCCAGGTCACTGGCTGTGATGGTGAGGGTGCTGTCGTTGATCTCGAACAGGAAGTTCTCAAGGATAGGAACCACCGGGTTGTTGGTTACCACACCGTTTATGCTGGCTAACTGCTTCAAAAGAGCAGAAGAAGAGACGATAAATTTCATTATGTATAGCTATAATGTTATTTGGACAAAGTTAAAAATTTTTCGCATTTATGCTACCTGCACGGGCCCGGCTTTTTCACAATTTCTTTACATACAGGCAAAAAAAAATCAGAAGCGTTCGTAGCGACGCTTGCGCAGGTAGTAGCGCAGCACCCCAAACAGGGCCAGCAGCACGATCGGAGCCACGATGTTGAGCAGCTGCCAATAGGTACGCTCTTCTTTCACACGCACCCTATCCAGTGGCCGCAGTTGTATTTCTTTGCTGCGCACATTGATCAGACCCTCAGAGTCCAGCAGGTAATGAATGGTGTTCATGGCCAGCTCACGGTTCGCAAACGTTACATTGTTGTACCTGTCAAAACCCAGCTCGTAAGCCTGCCCCGTACGTGGGTTCACATCGTTGCGCACAAGGTCACCATCCGAGAAAACTGCTATTTTGGTTGGTACGCCTGTCTCTTTCACCTGTGGATCAGCCGCTCCCTCCGGAGCTCTTCTGTTACGGAAGAGCGATGTAAAGGCGCCCTCCAGCAGATAGCCTACAGGCTGAGGCCCCGCCTGGTATTGCTCCGGTTTTACATCCATACGGGCTTCTTCAAGCGTTAGCGGTACCGGCGCCTGCATGATACGGGAATAAACTGAGGTAAAGGCCAGCGGTGTTTTGCGAATGCCGTCAGCTCTTACAGTATCCATCGTTCCAATAAACTTGGAATACACCGCATCGATGTTGCGCGTAATTGGGTGCTTGGCAAAGGTGTTGAGCAGTGGATAGAAACGCCAGTTGATCATCTCGGTTTGCGGCCGCTCACCGGTATAGCCTGTTACAATGGGTATAAAGCCAGAATTCAGATCCATGATCATGGTTGGGTTCAGGCGCACGCCATAACGGAAGAACAGGTCATCCAGATTGAGATTGTAAGGCATGGCGAACATCCCGCCTGCTCCTACGCTATCCATATTCGCGTTTAAGGCATCTACAAAAAATACTGCCTTGCCCCCGTTCATGATGAACTGGTCAATCTTGTACTTGTCGGCTTCGGTAAAAGGTTGGGTTGGTTTGGCAATGATGATCAGGTCCAGGCCTTGCAAGGTAGGGATATCACGCAGTTCGCCGCGGGCCACCCGGTAGAACTCCTGCAAAGAACCCAGTAAATCCGTCACATTCTGTGTCTCCAACTGCCCCTGTCCGCTGATGTAGCCGATGGTCTTACTGCCCTGGAAGGCCATTTTGCGTATCGCCGTAGCTAGTTCGTACTCCACTCCCTCTACTGACTGGTTCAGGCGTTCGTCAGGAGAGGCCGCCAGGTTGCCTTTCAGGAGCATTACGCCGGTTTCTTTGCCTTTGTACATCACGCGAGCACCCGGAAATACCAGTCGTTCCACCTGCTTGCCGCCTTCGTTAGCGCGTAGGTTAGTAGGCTGTATACCTGCCTGCGCTAGCTTCTGGAAAAACTCCACCCGCTGCTTCTCGTCTGTGATGTCATTCGGATCAATGAACTCGTAGCGCACATTGCCGCCTGCGTAAATACGGAATTCGTCCAGGGTCTCGCGTACCGACTGCTGCAGGCGTTTAAAACCTGCTGGAAATTCCCCCTCAAGGTATACCTCTACAAACACCGGCTCCGGCAACTCCGACAGCATCTGCTTGGTAACAGGCGAAATGGTATAGCGCTTATCCTCGGTCAGGTCGAGGCGGAAGAAGAAGTTGGCGACCAGTATGTTGAGCAGCACAATGGCTGCCAACGCGATCAGAAAGCGGGTCAGGTCGCGGCTGCGCTTGCTTTTGTGTTTCGTTGCCTGCTCCGTTACCATTTTCTGCTGCTCAATACAAGTTTGGTGGAAAGAATCATGATCGCAATCACACTCAGGAAGTACAGCACGTCGCGCGAGTCGATCAGCCCTTTGCTGATGGCCGTGTAGTGATACTCTATACCTAACTGACTGATGAAGTAGCTATAGCCGCCCCACACAGGTATAGATGCAATCAATTCGAAGCCTGCGTAGAAGATGTAGCACAGGAAAATAGCGATCACGAAAGAGATGATCTGGTTGTCTGAGACAGAGGAGGCAAAGACCCCGATAGCGGCAAATACGCCAGCTAGGAACACCAAGCCAAGGTATGAGCCCACCACAGCGCTGAGTCTACGTTGCCTTGCGGTTGCCGAGCTCATATACGCTATAGTAGTAGATCAGCGTAGGTATAAGGGCAAAAAGCGCCAGCAGGAGCGCAGCGAAGTATTTACCCAGAATAAGCTGTAAGTCCGAGATCGGCTTGGTGAGCAGGAGTTCGATCGTGCCCTCCCGTTTCTCCTCGGCAAAGGTGCGCATGGTGATCGCCGGAATCAGGAACAGGAACAGCCAGGGCGCCATGTTGAACAGCGTCTGCATGTCGGCAAAGCCGTAGTCGAGCACGTTACTTTCGGGGAACACCCACATGAACATGCCGATGGCCACCAGAAAAACCGTGATCACGATATAGGCAATCAGTGTGTTCAGGAAGCCGTTAAATTCTTTTTTAAGTATAGCGAGCATTAGGTATACCTACTTCGTCAGTTGTTGGAAAATCTTTTCGAGGGAGTTTTCTTCGTGGCGCAGTCCTACCAGTGGCCAGTTGCGCTCGGCAGCCACCCGGAAAAGGGTCGCGCGGATGTCAGTATCCTTGCGGGAAACCACCCGGTAGGTCGCACCCTCAACTAGAGTCGCTGTCAGAACTCCAGGCACTTGCTCAAGCGCCTCGACAGGTATAGGCTGCTCGAACTCCACCAGGGTTGTCTTTTCATTGCGGGAGCCAGCCTGCAGACTGGCCACATCGCTGTCAGCCACCAGTTTGCCGCGGTTGATGATCACGACGCGATCGCAGATGGCGGTCACCTCCTGCATGATATGGGTTGAGAAGATCACGGTTTTGTCCTGCCCGATACGCTTGATGAGGGAGCGTATCTCCACGATCTGGTTTGGGTCGAGGCCGGTGGTCGGTTCGTCGAGGATCAGCACCTGGGGGTCGTGCACCAGCGCCTGCGCCAGGCCCACCCTTTGGCGGTAACCTTTGGAAAGCGCACCGATCTTCTTGCCCTGCTCCAGGGTGAGGCCACAAAGCTCCACCATCTCCTGCACCCGCTCTTTTGCCTTTCGCCCTTTCAGGCCGTAAACAGAGGCCACAAACTGCAGGTACTCGTGCACATACATGTCCAGGTAGAGCGGGTTGTGCTCCGGCAGATAGCCCACATGGCGGCGCACCGCAATAGGATCCTGCACCACATCATAGCCGGCTACCTGTACGGTACCCGCACTTGGGGGCAGGTAGCAGGTAGCAATCTTCATGGTCGTGGACTTGCCGGCACCGTTAGGTCCCAGAAAGCCAAGTATTTGCCCCTGCGAGACCGAAAACGAAATATCATCGACAGCCCGTTGCGACCCGAAAAGCTTGGTAAGGTTTTTTACTTCGACAGACATTATTTACAGTAATGAATGCATAATGAACAATGACAATCGGCTTCAGGCCTGACCATTATTCATTTACCATTCTGAATTCAGCTTTAATTAGGTATGCAAAGCTACAAAAGCTGTTCCACATTATGGCTATACCTGTTTTCTGCCTTTTGGCATCAGCGGACGCACCTCAATGTCTACGTGGTGGTAGTTGGCGTGCGATTCCAGGCAGTGCACAATGGTGGAGGCGATATCCTCCGGACGCATCATGTTATCGTTTACCGTTACGCTATCGATGTTGTCGAAAAAGTTGGTTTGCACGGAGCCAGGGTAGATGCAGGTTACTTTCACGCCATAGTCGCGCACCTCTTTGTAGAGCGAGTGCGAAATACCGCGCACCGCATGCTTGGTGGCGCAGTAAGCCGACATCTGCTCTATACCTGTAGTACCTGCTATGGAGGAGATGTTGATGATGTGACCCTCTCCCATTTCCTTCATGCCGGGCACCACCAGACGGGTACAGTAGAAGAGGCCATGCACGTTTGTGTCGAACATCAGATGCCACTCTTCCAGGTCCTGGTCTTCGAGCGTAGCCGAGCGACCCAGTCCGGCATTGTTCACCAGTACACTGATATGGCCACCGAAATGCTCCACGGTGTGCTTGTAGGCCATTTGAACCGAGTCGGCACGGCGCACATCGCATTCTACAAACTCAAAATGCTCATGCTGCACATCTGGGTTAGTTCTGCCCAGCCTGCTACTTTCGCGCCCTGCTCCAGCAGCGCATGTACGGCAGCCAGTCCTATACCTCTGCTCACGCCGGTTACCACGGCTATCTTATTTTCCAGTTTCATAGTTTTATGTTTATAGGGAGTTTATAATCTGTAAAGCAGGCCTGCCCGGATTACTTGGGTATATAGCTTCATATTGGCGCCTTCCATGTTAGCCTTGTAGTTCTTGATACCATGGGCGTAACTCAAGGATAGGCCGAAGTGACCATGGTAGCCTGTTATACCCAGTCTAGGTCTGAAATCAGTGATCGATTCGTTGCGGTCTATTCTTGTCTTAAATTCAGTTCCATCTTCCAGTGTCGCCTCCGATCTCTCTTTCATTTGCTGACTGAAACCAATATCCGAACCGAGGGTTAGGTCCAGGTCTATAGGGCTTTGCTTGATCCGCCAGCCAATGTAAGGCTGCAGATTGATATAATCGGCTATGATGACAGCTTTACCGTCAGCCGGATGTGTCATAGAAGAACTGTGCGACCAAAAGCCATGGGCTCTGTCTATCTTAGCCTGTGTTCGCAGTTGCTCGTACCCTGCCTGAGTACCCAGTATAAAGCCACCAGCTGCAACAAATTGCGCCTGCAAACTACCTCCATATGTCACGTTATACCTGTTGCCATACGGATTGATCACCATTGGAGCGCTGCCCCAGGTATCATTAAGGACCATTACAGTCGTTTTGGTAGACGATTCTCCTGTAAACCTTGACAAACCAGAGTTTAGCTGGGCGCTGTACTCCATTTTCTGGCCAAATACTACAGTAGCGCTACCTAGCGCAAGCAAAAGCAGGTATACTTTTTTCATATAGGTATAAGTTTGTTTTCTAATTCAAATCAACCCTGCCTTCCCTCTTTACTTTCTTAAATTAAATATCACCTAGTTGCGGTCTGATCAGGATCTCCTCCACCACACTGTTAGGTGACATGGCGTAGGCTCCATAAATGGCCATGGCTACATCTTCGGCCCGCATAAAACGCTCGGGCGGCAGGTCCACGCCTTCCCAGCTGGCTGTTAAGGTTGCGCCGGGCAAAATAGCCGTAACACGGACACCATGCTCTTTCATCTCCTCACGCAATACTTTTGACATCCCGAGCAAGGCGTATTTTGAAATACAATATGAGCCGCCATTGGTGTAGGGGGTGATGCTGGCCGTGGAGCACATATTGAAGACATGCCCGCTTCTGCGCTTCTTCATATCCAGCACAAAAGCCTTGGTGATGTAGTAGGCGCTGTAGAGGTTCGTATTGATCATCATTGGAAGCGCCGCATCATCCTCCTCGTGCACTTTGCCAGGTATAAACAGTCCACTGTTGTTGACAATCACCTCGATCTTGACCTCAAGGCCTTTCACATAAGCGATAAAGTTTTTGAGTGAGCCCATATCGCTCAGATCGGCCTCCTGGTAGAATACTTTGGAAAAGGTATAGCGCTCCTCAATTTCCAGTTTCAGCTTTTTCAGGTCTTTTTCGTTTCGGGAACAAGTAATGATATGAAAGCCCTCTTTTGCAAATTGTTCGATCACGGCCCTGCCAATGCCTTTTGTGCCACCTGTCACCAAAATATACTGCTGCATGTGCTCTATATAGATATTAGATAATACGTTTTCAAAATTTAACCGTAATATAGGCATTTAAACAGTATTTTTGTTTAGAAACACGTTTAATACCTTGTTTAACACGTAACGCCTGTATGCTACAATCCTTTGGGAAATACCTGCTGTTCATGCAAAGCCTTTTCATCCGTAAAGAATCCGCCAGGATTCTGTTCGGGCGCACCGTCGACGAGGCTATTTTGATCGGCATCAACTCTATATTCATCGTTGCCATCGTTTCCACCTTTATCGGTGCGGTTACCTGTGTGCAGGTGTCATATAACCTCAACAATGCTTTCATACCCCGTTCCACCATTGGTTTTATGGTGCGCGAAATGACTATTCTGGAACTGGCTCCTACTATCACCTCTATTGTACTGGCAGGCAAGGTTGGCTCGAGCATCGCCGGTGGTCTGGGCACCATGCAGATCACCGAGCAGGTAGACGCCCTGGAAGTAATGGGTATCAACTCGGCCTCGTACCTGGTACTGCCTAAGGTGGTCGCAGCCATCCTGGTGTTTCCGATGCTGGTGATACTGGCCATGTTCCTTTCTATACTGGGAGGCTACTTAGCCGGAACGCTTTCAGGTGAATTAACACCTCAGGAGTACATTACAGGTATACGTGACGGGTTTATTCCGTATAACATCACATTTGCACTGATCAAATCAGTAGTGTTTGCTTTTCTGATTTCGTCTATCTCCTCCTTTCGCGGTTACTATACCTCAGGCGGGGCGCTGGAAGTCGGAGCTGCCAGTACCTCAGCTGTAACTAGCAGCGTCATCGCCATTCTGATCGGTGACTTTGTGCTGGCATATATCTTACTGTAGGTTTGTTGACCATTAAAAAATCTACTGGAGTTCATCGCGTCTTTGCCTTTAGCTCCCGAATACAAGAATCAACATGATTGAAATACATAACATACATAAAGCATTTAACGGCAAGAAAGTACTGGACGGTGTAAGCGGCGTCTTTGAGACGGGCAAAACCAATCTGCTTCTTGGTGCCAGTGGTACCGGCAAAAGTGTGCTGCTCAAGTGCATCGTGGGTCTCATCAAGCCCGACCTTGGCAGTGTGACCTCGACGGGACTTACTTTACCAACAACAAGCTCGATATCCGGCAGGAGATCCGCCGCAAGATCGGCATGCTCTTCCAGGGCTCCGCCTTGTTTGACTCCATGACGGTAGAGCAGAATGTGGAGTTCCCACTCAAGATGCTTACTGACATGACTAAGGAGGAGCGTAAAGAGCGTGTTGACTTTTGCCTGAAGCGTGTCGGCCTGGAGGGTGCCAATAAAAAAATGCCTTCCGAGATCAGTGGCGGTATGAAGAAGCGTGTCGGCATAGCCCGCGCCATTGCCCCGCACTGTACCTACCTGTTCTGCGACGAACCTAACTCCGGCCTTGACCCACAAACAGCACTCAAGATTGACGAACTTATCAAAGAGATTACCGAAGAATACAACATCACCACGATCATCGTGACGCACGACATGAACTCGGTGATAGAGATCGGTGACAAGATCTTTTTCCTTTACGAAGGCAAGAAGCTCTGGGAAGCACCCGCGATGACATCATGGACACAGATATCAAAGAGCTCAACGACTTTATATTCGCCAACCGTCTGATGCGTGATGCCAAGAAGGTGGAAGAAGAAGAGCGCGAAGAAGAGGAAGAGCGCAGACACAATGGGCAGCTGGCTTCACAGGCAAAGAAAAAGCTCCTTCTGAAGAATCAGCGGAAACAGTGAAGGAGCCACATCCCGACAACCCGGAAGGCCCTACCGCTACTACCCAAACCGGTAACGACAAAGTATAAACCCAGGTACAGGTATAAGCAAAGAGCTACAAAGCTTTAAATCATAAAAAAAGGCTCCCGCTTAGGTATAGCGGGAGCCTTTTTTATTAGTATAGCTTCTTGTTTAGAAGTTCAAGCCGAACAGCATACCTGCCACGGTAGCCGTCATCATACAGGCAAGCGAAGCTCCGAGCAAGGCGATAAAGCCGAGTTTGGAAAGCTGTCCCTGCTGGTTGGGCGCCATGCTACCGATACCACCAATCTGGATGGCAATCGAGCTAAAGTTAGAGAAGCCAGCCAAGGCATAGGTTGCCATCACCAGGGCTTTCGGACCCAATGTGCCCGCTTCTTTCATGTTAGCCAGGTCGAGGTAGGCCACGAATTCGTTGATAGCCGTTTTCTGTCCGAGCAAGCTTCCCACTTGCAAAGTATCGGCCCATGGCACACCCATAATAAAGGCAAACACGCGGAAGATCTGGCCCAGAATATACTGTAAAGAGAAACCGCTGAACTGGCCGTTTGTGCTGCTGGCCACCATCCCGTTCAGACCAGTCCAAACACCGATCATATCCGTCAGGATATAGTTCACCAAAGCAATCACGGCAATGAAAGCGAGCAACATACCACCTACGTTCGCGGCTAGTCGCAGACCGTCACCAGCTCCTCTTGAGAGAGCATCAATCAGGTTCACACCCAGCTGCTCTTCGTTTACTTCGAGCTTGTTCGTGATTTCTTCGTGTTCTGTTTCTGGTACCAGGATTTTAGCCAGTACGATACCTGCCGGGGCGTTCATGATAGAGGCAGTGAGGAGGTGTGCCGCAAAGATGGCTTTCTGTGCCGGATCAGTACCGCCGAGGAAAGAAACGTAGGCCGCCAGTACACCACCGGCCAGCGTCGCCATACCACCTGTCATCAGACACATCAGTTCGGAACGCGTCATGCGGGCTATAAATGGACGTACAAGTAACGGTGCCTCTGTCTGTCCTAAAAAGATGTTGCCAGCAGCAGAAAGGCTCTCAGGACCGGACAGGCGCATCACCTTCGACATCACCCAGCGATGCCGTACACGATCTTCTGGAGCACACCGAGGTAGTACAAACCAGCCGATACTGTGGAAAAGAAGATAATGGTCGGAAGAACCGAGAAAGCAAAGATAAAGCCTAGCCCGCTGTTCTTAGACGGGTCGGCCAGATTGCCGAAGAGGAATTGTGCGCCCGCCTGTGAGAAATCCAGAAAAGTAACGAAGCCCTCGCTTACGTAGGCAAAGCCTTTTGCCACCACAGGTACCTGCGTAACAAGCACACCAAAAAGGATTTGCAGACAGACACCGTAACCTACGAGTCTCCAATCAATGTTTTTGCGGCTTTTAGAGAACGCAAAGGCGATGGCAATAATGGCTAGTAGGCCAAGAAGCCCTCTGAAAATATCGAACATGCTGTGGGACAAAATTTGGCCAAAAGTAAGGCGAATATCTGTTAAAACAAAAAGTCCCACCCCGATTAGGGGCAGGACTTTTAAAGTATAGCGTATGTTATGCTAGTTTCGCTTGTTCAACTCGTCGCGGATCTTGGCGGCACGCTCGTAGTCCTCTTTTTCAAGAGCTTCATTGAGCATCTTATTCAGGTCATCAACTGACGTCTGGTTGAGCGGCTCCTTGGCGCTCGGAGTCGATGAAGAACTGCTTTTCACGGCCATTTCTTCATTTTCATCTTCTTCTTCTTCCAGGTCGCTCAAAATAATGCCAGCTTCCGAAAGCACACTTTCCACCGTGTAGATAGGCACCCCAAAGCGCAATCCGATGGCAATGGCATCGGACGGACGTGCATCCAGTTCGAACTCCTTTTCTCCGTCGGTGCACATGATCTTGGAATAGAACACGCCCTCCTTCAGGTCTGAGATCAGGATCTCGGTGATGTTCACGTTCATCTGCTCGGCAAAGGTCTTGAACAAGTCGTGCGTGAGCGGACGGTTTGGGTTGATTTTTTCTATCTGTATGGCAATGGACTGCGCCTCGAACATACCAATGATGATCGGTAGCCTGCGGTTTCCATCACGCTCACCCAACACCAGCGCAAACGATCCCGTCTGCGATTGGCTGGAGGAGAGCCCGAGTATCTCTAGCTGTATTTTTTTCACAATTAAGCTCTTCTATTCTATTTGTCTAAAGCTTTTGCAGCTTCAATTAATTTAGGAAGTACCTCGAGCGCATCGCCAACTATGCCATAATCAGCGGCTTTAAAGAACGGCGCTTCCGGATCCTTATTAATAACGACAATCACTTTAGAAGAGTTAACCCCCGCCAGGTGCTGAATGGCACCAGAGATGCCGGCAGCAATGTACAGGTTAGGGCTTACGGTGATACCAGTCTGGCCCACGTGCTCGTGGTGAGGGCGCCAGCCGATGTCCGAAACAGGCTTGGAACAGGCCGTTGCCGCACCCAGTTCTTTGGCCAGTTCCTCGATCAGGTGCCAGTTCTCAGGGCCTTTCATACCGCGACCGCCGGATACGACGATCTCCGCCTCTGGCAGTAGCACGCCTCCACCGGTGTCCTGCATCACCGTCTCTTTTGGAGCAGCAGCAAAATCAGACTCCGCCAGATCAGCGGAAAGCTTCTCTACCGTAGCAGCAGAACCGCCGTTGCTGATGATGTCGGTGCTGTTTTTCTTTACTGCGATGATCTTCACATCGGATGTCAGGTTTACCTGAGCAAACGCCTTGCCTGAGAACACACCGCGTGTCACAGTAAAGTTACCGCCATCTATCTTCGGCAGTTCGGTTACGTTGGTAGCCAGTGAGGCGTTCAGGCGAACAGCCAGCTTAGAGCCTACCGCAGCACCAATGTTGGAGTTGGAGAACACCAGTACTTTGGCGCTTTCCTGCTGCGCTGCCTTTGCAATTACTTTCACGTACGCGTCGGCTACAAACTGCTTTAGGCGGTCGTCAGCGTCGTACAATACCTTGCTGATGCCCTGCTCGCCTAGTTTGGCCAGTGCCTCTTCGTGTACATCACCAATGGCTACCGCTGTGGCGGTTGTGCCCATGGCCTGCGCCACCTGACTGCCGTAGGATGCTGCCTCGAGTGAGGACTTCTTGATCTCTCCGTTCAGACCTTCTACAAATACTAATACAGACATATTACAGTACTTTAGCTTCGTTTCTCAATAGTTTAATCAATTCGCCGGCGTTCTCCGGTTCAATCAGCTTCACGCCGCTCTTTTTCTCGGGCTTGCTGTAGTTCACGTACTCCGACTTGGCTTCGCCGCCCGTAGGCTCCACAACTTTGAGTGGTTTGGTGCGGGCCGTCATGATGCCGCGCATGTTTGGTATGCGTGGCTCGCACATCGGCTGCTGGGCGCTGGCTACAAATGGCAGTTTTACCTCTACCACTTCTTTGCCACCCTCAATCTCACGCTCCAGACGGGCCGTGCTGTCGTCTACCATGTCCAGTTTAAAGGCTGGCGTCACAGACGGAATGCCCATCATCTCGCCTACCATGTTGTGCACCTGGAAGCCGTTGTAATCAATGGATTCCTTGCCCATTAGAATCATATCGTAACCGCCCTCGTTGGCTACGGCAGTAATCTGCTGCGCCACGAAGTAAGCGTCTTTCGGGTGTGCGTTCACGCGGATGGCGTCGTCGGCGCCAATGGCCAGTGCCTTACGTATATTGGGCTCAGCGTCAGCTTCGCCTACGTTCAGCACGGTTACGCTGCCGCCTTTGGCCTCTTTCAGCTCAATGGCGCGGGTCAGAGCGTACTCATCCCAAGGGTTGATTACGTACTGCACCCCGTTCTTGTCGAACTCTTTGTTATCTCCAGTAAAGTTGATCTTGGAAGTAGTATCCGGAACGTTACTGATGCAAACTAATATTTTCATATAATAAAATGTTAGCTTATTAAAAGTTAAATTTGATGCGAAGTTAGTTAAAATATAGCCAAATGGAAATGTCTCAAAATAGATTGCTGCAACTCTTCCAATTCTACAAAGAAGACCCCAACGACCCGTTCACGATATATGCGATTGCGACAGAATTGCGCAACTCCGAGCCGCAAAAGGCAATGGAGTACTACGAAATATTGCTCAACGAACACGAGCGCTACGTAGGCACTTATTACCATGCTGCCAGTCTGTACGCAGAACTTGGGCAACCTGAAAAAGCTGAGCAGACCTACAAAAAAGGCATGCTGATCAGCCGTCAGGAAGGCAACATGCACGCATTTGCAGAGTTGCAACAGGCGTACAACAAGTTTGCAGGCCTTGACTACGAAGACGAGTAGCACCTTTTGCGCTACAGATCAAAAATAGTATGCATGCAGCATATCTGCAAGTATAAAACAGGCTTTTATGCCGAAATGTTTTCTAATGGCTTCTGTAGCGTACTAGATATAGCGCCCGAAGGTTTACGATAGCAAAAAGAAAAGCCACCGCCTTTGCAGGTTTGGTGGCTTTTCCTGTTTATACTTTGGATAGCTACGATAAACTAACCACCAGATCGTCGGTGTTCACCAAAGAGCCTTCCGGCAAATGCAGGTCGGCAATCCTGGTGGCTTCTGAAGCTGTGATGGTGGTTTCCATTTTCATGGCCTCTATCACAAACAGCGGTGTGTTTTTCTTCACTTCCTGGTCCTTCTCCACCAGTATCTTTGAAAGCAGCCCCTGCAACGGTGCCCCGATGTGCTTCGGATTGCCTTTGTCCACTTTCTGGTGCTGTACCCGCTCCACTTTCACCGACTTGTCACGCACTTCGATGTTTCGCGTCTGGCCATTGAGTTTGAAGAACACGGTGCGCATACCGTCCTCGTCCACGTGGCCCAGCGACTGGTACTTGATCACGATGGACTTGCCGCGGGCGATGTCTATGATGGCCTCTTCACCGGGCTTCATGCCATAGAAGAAAAGGCGCGTCGGGATTTTGGAGACGTTGCCGTACTGTTCAAAGTGTTTGTGATAGGCCTCGTATACCTTGGGGTAGAGCTGGTACGAAAGAAAGTCGGTATACTTGGTATGCTCCCCGAATTTCTCCTGAAACTCCCTGAATTCCTGGTCCAGATTAATTGGCTCGAGGTGCTCGTTCGGACGCCCGTCGTATGGCTGTTCGTCTTTGAGCACGATAGCCTGCAGCTTTTTCGGGAAACCGCCCACCGGCTGGCCCAGATCACCGCGGAACAGCGACTGCACTGATTCCGGGAAGGAAATCTGCTCGCCACGCTCGAGAACATCCACCGTGGTCAGACCATTGGAAACAAGGTATAACGCCATATCACCCACTACTTTGGAGCTCGGCGTTACTTTCACCAGGTCGCCAAACAACTGGTTCACTTCGGCATAGGTTTCTTTGATCAATTCCCACTTATCACCCAAGCCCAGTGCATTGGCCTGCGGACGAAGGTTGGAGTATTGACCGCCCGGAATTTCGTGGTGGTATACCTCAGCCGTGCCAGCTTTCAAGCCAGACTCAAAAGGATAGTAGTACTCGCGCACTGTTTCCCAGTAGTTGGAGTGGCGATTGAGGCTCTTCTGATCGAACTCGCGGTGTCGCTCTTGAAAACGCATGGCTTCCACCATTGAGTTAAAGTTCGGCTGCGAGGTAAGGCCCGACATAGAACCCAAAGCCACGTCCACCACATCCACGCCTGCCTCTATGGCTTTGAGATAGGTGGCTGACTGTATACCTGATGTGTCGTGTGTGTGCAGGTGAATAGGCAGTTTCACCGTATCTCGCAGCGCCTCTACCAGCACCTGCGCAGCGTATGGCTTGAGCAAACCAGCCATGTCTTTGATAGCCAGAATGTGGGCACCGGCATCTTCCAATTGCTTGGCCAGTTGCAGGTAGTACTCCAGGTTATACTTGGTTTTCTTCGGATTGAGAATATCGCCGGTATAGCAAAGCGTACCCTCCGCCAGACCGCCTGTGCGCTTTCGCACGAAGTCGATGCAGGGCTCCATGCTCTTCATCCAGTTGAGGGAGTCGAAGATGCGGAAAATATCCACGCCCGTCTCCCAGGACTTCTCGACAAACGACTCAATCAGGTTATCCGGATAGGCCTTGTACCCTACCCCATTAGAGCCGCGGATGAGCATCTGCAGCAGGATGTTCGGCACCGCCTCCCGGATCTCGGCCAGCCGGCGCCACGGGTCTTCGTGCAGGAAGCGCAGGCACACGTCGAAGGTGGCCCCACCCCATACCTCCATGCTGAAGGTCTGTGGATGGTCCTTGGCATAGGCTTCGGCTATTTTGAGCATGTCGAAAGAGCGCATGCGGGTAGCCAGCAAGGACTGATGTGCATCCCGGAAAGTGGTATCGGTATAGTGGATTTGCTTATCGTTGCGCAGCCATTTAGAAAACTCCTCAGGGCCCAGTTCTGTCAGCAGGTCTTTTGTACCGCGCTCGTAGGGTTTGTTCAGGTTGAAGCCTGTGAAATCCGGTTTGGAAAGCACTTTGTCCGGATCAGGTTTCTTTACATCCGGGTGACCGTTCACGATCACATCAGCCAGGAAACTGAGAAGTTTGGTTGCGCGGTCCTTGCTCTTGCGGAACACAAAGAGCTCTGAGTGATTCTTCACAAAATCCACAGTCGCGTCACCGGAGATGAAGGTCGGGTGGTTGATAATGTTCTGCAGGAACTGGATGTTCTGCTTCACGCCTCGGATTCGGAATTCGTCCAGCGTGCGCGACATCTTCATAGCGGCATGGCGCAAAGTCGGTGCCTGTGCTGATACTTTTACCAGAAGAGAGTCGAAGAACGGACTGATCTTGGCACCCTGGTATACACTGCCCTGGTCGAGACGAATGCCAAAGCCACCGGCACTGCGGTAAGCGATGATGGTGCCATAATCCGGTTTGAAATCGTTCTCCGGGTCTTCGGTGGTGATACGGCACTGGATGGCCACACCGTTTGCCCGTACCGTGTGCTGCGGCCCGAGCAGTACTTCCTCGTGATCCAGGGTATAGCCATCGGCAATAAAGATCTGCGTTTTGATCAGGTCAATGCCTGTGATCATCTCGGTCACGGTGTGCTCCACCTGTATGCGGGGATTCACCTCGATGAAGTAGATGTTATTGTTGTGCGGCTCCACCAAAAACTCCACTGTGCCCACGTTGTTGTAGTTCACGGCTTTGCAAATGCGGATGGCGTAGTCGTAGAGTTGGTGACGGGTTTCTTCGCTCAGGCTGATGGCCGGAGCCACTTCTACCACTTTCTGGAAGCGGCGCTGCACCGAGCAGTCGCGCTCGAAAAGGTGGGTGATGTTGCCAAAGTTATCGGCCACGATCTGCACTTCAATGTGCTTTGGGTTCTCGACGTACTTTTCCAGGAAGAGCGTATCGTCGCCGAAGGCTTTCAGGGCTTCGTTCTTCGCCTCAAAAAAACCTTTCTCTAGTTGCTCGTCGTCCCGGATCACACGCATACCCCGACCGCCGCCGCCGGCAGCTGCCTTGAGCATAAGCGGATAACCAATGCGGTGCGCTTCTTCCAAAGCGGTGTCATAGGTGTTCAGATCCAGGTCGTTGCTCTGGATAATGGGTACCTCACAGCTTACGGCTACTTTTTTGGCCGATACTTTGTCGCCCAGCGCCCCCATCACCTCTGGTCGTGGACCGATGAAGATGATGCCGTTCTCGGCGCACTTGCGAGAGAAGTGCTGGTTTTCAGATAGGAATCCGTAGCCCGGGTGAATGGCATCTACTCCGTTCTCTTTGGCGATGGCGATGATGCCGTCGATGTCGAGGTAAGGCTGCAGCGGCTGGTTGTCTTTGCCGATCTGGTAAGCCTCGTCGGCCTTGTAACGGTGCAGGGAGTAACGATCTTCATAGGTATAAATGGCCACCGTTTGGATATTAAGCTCCGTACAGGCTCTGAGCACACGGATGGCAATTTCGCCGCGGTTAGCGACAAGTACTTTTTTGATTTTCATATAAGGTGAGATGTAAGGTATAGCTGCACTATATTTTTATGGATAAAGGGCGAAAAGGGGAACACCGATGCGCCACAGGTATAAGCAACACTATAATAATCTAGTATAGACGAATGGCAGACGGGAAATGAAGCGACCTGCCGTTTTGAAAACACCCCTTAATACAGGCTTTTTCCGGATAAGGTTATATTGCAAATCCGAAGGATATACAGCGGTATTTATACCTATAGATTAAAGCACCTGCAACATATTGCAAAACACTAATATACCTGTAGTTAGGCAGATAGCAAAAAATAGCGCCACCGTTAATCAGTGACGCTACCAAATAAACAACAACCTAAACTTTAATCTGATTAGAAAACCTATAGCTATACTTGTCTAGCCTTAGTGCTTTTTGTGCCCCGGTTCGTAGATCAGCCGGAAAAAGGTGCTCATGCGCTCCCGCTCTTTTGTAACAGGTATACCTGTCACAATACCGATCATCAGGCCCTCGTTGATCACCAATCGCATCTGCGGACGCAGCACCATGTCCATGTGTCCGCCCTGCATTTCCTTGTTTACCTCAAGGCCTACAAAGTTGCGGCTGTTCGGTATCATGTAGTGGGCACTGGTGTTGATCTCGTAACTGGTCTCCAGCCCGCTGTGGCCAAAGTGATTGAACACCCGCGGACCGGTATAGATCAGCGAGTGAAAGTTGCTGCCCCACTTTTTGGCCGCCACTAGAAAAGGGTTAAAAAGAAATCCCTGAAACACGTCATCCCTCCGGATGCGGTCGAGGTCTGTCAGTTCGAACTCAGTGATGGTGCCCAAGGCCATGGACGTATTGAACCGCTTGTTCACCAGAAAGGTATACTGCGCCGCCAGCTTCAGCGACTCGATGCGGTCAGAGGGTCGGTTCACCTCAGGGCGTCGGTCTTTGCTATTGGTTGTGTAAACCGATACTGGCACTTCGATTTCCAGACCCAACCTGTCGATCGGCGCCCATTCGTACTCCACCAGAAATTCATAGCGGTCGTAGCCAAGGTTGTCGGTCATGCCGGCACCGATGTTCCACTCCTTTTCCCCTTTGTGTGCGCCAAGATCCCGGATCAGGTCAATGTACAGGGGCTCTGCGTGGTTCAGTTTGAGCGGTTTTGGAGCTTGCTGCTGGCTTGTGTCAGGTATGGCTGTTTCTTGTGCGTAAGCAGTAAAAGAAAGTGTGGTAATAAAAGCTGAAAGAAAAAAAGTCCGTTTCATAAAAGGGTTAAACCGAAATATGAGCGAAAGTAGAACGGCACTATTAAAGGCATATTAAAAATAGATTAGAAATAGATTAAAGCAGCTGATATGAGGCAGGCAGACAAACTGTTTTTGACAGGTATGTGTATCTTTGCCACGCAATGTCGCAAAACCTGCTTCTTCTCTGGCTATCTTGTCTGCTCCTGCTCCAACCCTTGCAGGGCATGGCCGCTATACCTGACAGCACCAATGCAGCGCCAGACAAAGGACGTCTGCTGCTACTCGGCAGTGGCTTTACGGTCGGCTACACGGCCATGCTGGTTTCACTGAACAAGGCATGGTACAGCGATCAGGAACGTACGGGTTTCCACTTCTTCAACGACAACCGGCAGTGGAAGCAGATGGACAAAGCCGGTCATTTCTGGGGTGCCTTTCACCAGAGCCGTGCAGGTATAGACCTGCTGCGCTGGGCAGGCGTACCTGACAAAAAAGCAATCTGGTACGGCGGCCTGACAGGTATTATTCTACAAACGCCTATCGAGATATTCGACGGTTTCCAGTCTGACTACGGCGCTTCAGTGGGCGATGCGATTGCTAACACGGTGGGCTCAGCTGCTGTGGTGGCCCAGGAGTTGGCCTGGCGGGAGGTGCGCATCATGCCAAAGTTTTCTTTCCAGACCACCCGGTACGCCGAAGAGCGTCCCAATGTGCTGGGTAGTACCCTGCCGGAGCAAGTGCTCAAAGACTACAATGGGCAGACCTACTGGCTTTCCGTCAATGTAGGCAGCTTTCTGAAAGAAGAGAGCAGATACCCCAAGTGGCTGAGCATCGCGGTTGGCTATGGTGCACAAGGTATGGTATACAATGATCCGGAGTTGAATAAGGTACGCGGTTTCAATGCCCGCCGCCAGTTCTACCTCAGCCCCGACCTCAACCTGATGTACTTCAAAGGACGCAGCAAAGTGCTCAACACCACGCTATACGTGCTTAGCATCATCAAAATCCCGGCTCCCGCCCTGGAGTACAATCGCACAGACGGGCTGCGCTTCCATCCTGTATACTTCTAACTCGGCACGATTATTCCGCCGCACAAATCGTATCTTTGTGTAAAGTCAATTTGTACTTGTATAATAAGGTATAGCAAACAACGCTATGCCTCAGCACAGACTTTATACTTGTGACTAATGAACAACCATTAACGATAACAACCAACGAAAATATGAACGTAGGAGATCGCGTGCGCCTGATGTCAGGACGAGAGGAAGGCATCATCACCCGCATACTGGATAATAACATAGTAGAGGTCGCCATCGACAACGACTTCACTATACCTGTGTCACGTCGTGAAATCGTGCTGATCGCGCCGGAAGAAGCCAAGGCTTTCCGAAATGCAGAGCCTGAGCCCTACGCAAAGCCAGCTGCCCGCAAGGAACCGCCTGCGCCCGTATTGGCCGAAAAAGGCATATACCTGGCCATGGTGCACCAGTCAGACGAACTACTGGCCGCCACGGTGGTGAACAATACCGACTACGACGTGCTGTTCACCTGTGGCGAAGAGCGCAACAATCAGTACCGCGGTTTGCAGAACGATAAGTTGGCTCCGAAAGCCAGCCGGGTTGTGAGTCATTACCACATGAAAGACTTCGAGAAATGGCCCACGCTGATCGTGCAGTTTTTGCAGCACCGCAATGGCAGTCCGAGCTTGTTGGAGCCGGTGACCAAGAAGGTGCAGTTCCGAGCTAACTCCTTTTATAAGAGCAAGAAAACCGCTCCTGTCCTCAACAAAGAGGCCTACCTGTTTCAGCTCGACACCAAACCGGTGGCCGTAGACACCGACAAGATAAAAGAACAGCTTTCCGAAAAGCCCGCAGCACAGGAGAATATAAAAGTACAGGCGCCTGAGCACGAAGTAGACCTGCACATCGACAAGCTGGTGGAAGATTACAGCGGTATGAGCAACAGCGCCATGCTGAGGCTACAACTTGATCGTTTTCAGGATGCACTGGACCGCGCCATGGCCGCCAACATGCACGAGATCGTGTTCATCCACGGCACCGGCAACGGCGTGCTCCGCAAGGAGATCCAAAAGATACTGAGCCGCACCCCTGGCATCCGCTTCTTCGAGGATGCCAAGAAAGAGAAGTTCGGGTATGGCGCTACCCTGGTGAGACTGAGGTGAGTTGAGGAGTTGAGGAGTTTGAGAGTTTAGAAGGTAGAAGTTAGTAGCGTTACACGGTATCGTCCGTGCTTGATTGGAAATCTGTGCCCTGACCGCCTATTTTGAAGGGAACTTATACCTGCTTTCAACAATTTAACCTGTAAGCAATTCAACAATTTGCCATACCTTTGCAGGTATAGAAAGCTTAACAGCAAGCCGTCTTATCGCTGCTCCGCTTGGAGGAGAGGAAAGTCCGGGCAACACAGAGCATCCTACTTCCTAACGGGAAGGGGCCTTCCGGGAGACGGGTAGCTACAGCCAGTGCCACAGAAAATAACCGCCAGCTGCAAAGCTGGTAAGGGTGAAAAGGTGCGGTAAGAGCGCACCAGCGGCTGGGTGACCAGTCCGGCTGGGTAAACCTTAGGAGTTGAAAGACCAAATAGGCTGACAGCGCCTCGCTTCGGCGGAGCTAAGGGCTGCTCGTCCGATGTCAGTGGGTAGGTCGATGGAGCCTGTGCGCGAGTGCAGGCCTAGATAAATGATAAGACGTTGGGCTTCGGCACAGCGACAGAACCCGGCTTACAGGCTTGCTGTTAAACTTTTCTTTCTTTTCAATTCATTTCTTCCTTTTCTCTAGCGTAGAGTAGGTTACAGGTATAGCGGCGACATTGGTATACCGCAAGTTTAGCGTTAGCGCAAATGTTGTTGTGCATGGGGCCAGTTTGTAACTGGCGTACCAGCGACATTTGCAGGCATAGCAACCTAACTTGTTTCATTGCTTCGCCTGTGCGGAGGGCACCTTATGCCCTGGCCAGGCGGGCCTTACTTTTTGTCTTGACACAAAAATCGAGGGCCCCTACCCCCACTCGCTGAACGCTCTTGACAGGGGGATGACAATCATGCATGAAAATCCTATTTGTCCGTGAGGTAGGGGCCCTCTTAAAATCCTGTAAATCCTGATTCAGACAAGCTCTTCTTCGTATCTTTGCACCCTCAAATGACGCGATTATGACTGAGTTGAAACTATACGACCCCTTCCCGAACATGCAGTTCAGCGAAAAGCACTGCTTTTTGTGCGGGGCACATACCGGACCCGAGAACCGAACACCTGTATTCGCCACCTGGCTGCAGGACAGGTATAAGCTGCGTGACAAGGAGCTGCTTATGCTCGACAAGAGCGTCAGCACCTATGGTGAGCTCACCATCCCCTGCTGCGACCATTGCCATACCCAGCACGTTATTCCACTGGAGGAAGAAATAGCCAAAGCCACAGAAACAGGCATGGCCGGGCTGCAGGCGCTGGATCCTAAAAAGCTGTTCCAGTGGATTGGAAAAATGTACTATGGTACGCTGATCACGGAGCTGATCAAGGAAGCGGACCCGCTGATTATGCCGCAGAACCCGGTGAGTGAGAACCCGAAAATGCTGGGCAAATTCCGTGAATTCTTCAAGGTGCTGCAGTCCATGCGGGTGCCGATGGAGTTTTCCGATTTTCTACCCTGCTCCCTGTTTATGCTGGAGGTGAGCCCTACAGATGACGAACTACCTTTTGAATACCAGGACGAACTGACAACCATGGCTTTTAATATCAAGCTGGGGCCGGTCGTGCTCGTATGCACGCTTCTCGACAATGGCATCATTGGCAGAGCCCTTGGCAAACTTTACCGCCTGACACAGGATCAACAGCTGCATCCGGTACAGGTGGCTGAGTTTAAAGCGCGTGTATTTTATGCGGCTTATATCTTCAATGTAGTGCCCGAGTACTTTGAGCGACCACTCAAGCCGGAGGATACCCATATTACCCTTGACACCATTATCGATGATGTGACGAACGAGATTTTCAACCCCTGGGAGTTGACTTCTTATGCCCATATGTTGGAGGAAATGCTCAAACCCTGGGACATCCGCGAAAAAGAGATACTCGCTGAACCTGGCAAACCACTAAGTTTTCTACTGGATGATCAGCAAAACCTTAAACCAATGGAGCGTTTTCAGAAATAAGCTGAATCCGTTTCGCTTTATACCTGTTCCAAAATTAAAAAGAGCTCCCCGGCCTGTGCCAGGGAGCTCTTTTTAATTTGGTTACTATTATACTCTACTGCTCTATCACAAAGCTCACGTTAACATTAGAAGTCACCGTCACTTCCCCTCCTGCTATGGACGGACCGCCACTTTGTGCCATTTCCATATCCATCGACATTTTTGCATAGCCTATTCGCGGAGAGCCGTTAGAAGTATGTTCGTTGATGGAGTATACCTTACCCACTTTAGCACCTAGTTCAGCTGTCAGGGCATTGGCTTTTTGTTTGGCGTCGGCCACCGCTTTCTTGCGGGCTTCAGCACGGTGCTTCTCAATGTCTGAAACTCTGAAATAAATGTTATCGATGCGATTCACCCCATTGTCGTACAAACCAGAAAGCAGTTCGTCAAACCTGTTGATTTTTCTGATGACAATGGTCATGGTTTTCTGCGCCATGTAAAATTCGGGCTGTGCTTTCCCAAATTCGTTACCTGAATAAATAGGCTGCAGGTTCACGAAAGAGGTCTGGATATCCTTGGCATCCACGCCCTGCTTGCGCAGGTAGGCAATAATGGCAGCGGCTTGCTTATCGGTTTGCTTCCGGGCCTGATCCAGGGTCTTCTCACGTGTTTCCACTCCCAGGCTTATCACAACTTCATTTGGTTCAAGCTTCACCTCCCCTATTCCGTTCACACTGATAAGCGGAGGCATGATCTGTTGCTGGGCCATTGCCGGAAACATAGCTGCCAGCAAAAACACAAGGGCGATAAAAGATACTTTTTTCATAGTATTGAATAAAAAGGTTAGAAACACTCTGGTAAATATAGCTACTTGCTATATAGAACCAATTACAAAGGCCGTACCAGAAATGGATTTGCACAAAAAAACCCTTCACGATTTAAGCGAAGGGTTTCTAATAGCATGAGTTGCTTACTAAGCCTCTAAGTCAAAATCCTGGTCAGCTACATATTTGGCTACCAGCACAGCGCCCAGTGTCACAGCACCAGCCGTCAGGATAAGCTGTGTCGTGCTCATGCGGCGGGCACCCTGCAGCACCAGTTTGCCAACATCGTGCAATAGCTCAGGCAGTTTATCATGTTTGCCCTGGAACACATGCATAGCCGACTCTACTGTTTTAGACATATCATGTGGCTGTAGAAGTTTGAGAGCACTTTGTTCCTTCTTGCCCTGGCTTTGTCCGCCATTGCCGGCATTCTGGTTGCTCTTGTTATCGTTTTCCATAGTTATACTCGGTTTCGTTTAGGTATTAAGTTCAAGTGATTTTCTTATACGGCATTATGCGCGACAGGATATGACCTACCCCTCTGCACGACCACCGTACTTGGTGATCATCTCGCTCATGCGCTGCATCAGACTTTCGGCGCTGATCATCATGCTGGCCGGAAATCCTACTGACAGGTCACTGATCTCAAGCGACTTTGCCTCAGGATTATAGTTGAAACTGGCATTGACCCCCTTCTCGTTTATGCGTCCGCTGTTGCCCTGTAAGTTCATGCCATAGGTCTGAAGTTTGCTTTTCAGTTCATTGTAAGCCTCAGGCGTTACGCCGGTATATAGTGCTCTTTTTGACATAGTATTTATCCCTTTTATGAATGAAAGTATAACGGCACAAGATAAGACGAAGTTTACAAAAGTTACCGCTCGTCATATGCAAGAATCACCTGCTAAGGCATCAAAAGGGGGGACGATGCAGAACTTCCACTTTTTCGGAAAATAATTTTGCATACTAAAAATCAGCTTGTATATTTGCACCCGCAATACAGTAGCACGGTCCGTTCGTCTAGGGGTTAGGACTCCAGATTTTCATTCTGGCAACAGGGGTTCGATTCCCCTACGGACTACAAAAGGGGAAAAGTGATTTTGAGAATCGCTTTTCCCCTTTTCTTTTTCAACCACTTTCTACTCCAGCCCGAAAAGTATCAATACTGTAGGTTGAGGATTTATCAGGTGATTTAGTAAGCCTTCATCTTGCCCTGTCCCGGATGGATTAGGAACAGTGGCTGAGGAGTACTAGACTCAACCTTACCTTCTGAAGATTTTCCTATCTATTTTTACAACAATAAAAACCAAACTCCCTGCTGCAATAGAAATCAGCAGGTCCTGTGCTGACAAAGGCACAAGCCTGAAAAAGCTCTCCATAAACGGCAGATAAATAACGGCGAGCTGTAGCAGGATAGCGGATATCACCACCACTACCATCAGTGGGTTTGTGCTGATGGCAAGCGGAGAATGGGCCGAAGAGCGCAAAGCAAGGGCCTGGAAAACCTGCGCAAACCCTACGGTCGCGAAAATCATCGTTTGCCAGGTCAGGTCCTCAGGGTTGTTTGGGTTGTAGTAGTACAGGGCCAGTCCCAGCGAAACCGCCGCAATGGTCACGCCGACTACTCCCATCTGGTAGAAGTCTTTTCTCTCCAGCGCCCCTTTCTCCGGATTTCTCGGTGGTCTTCTCATGGTGTCCTTCTCCCCAGGCTCCGTGCCCAAGCCCAGGCCGAGCAAGCCATCTGTGAGCAGGTTCAGCCACAGCAGCTGCAAGGGCTGCAAGGCGATGACCATACCAAACAGGGGAGCAAGGAGCATGATCAGCACCTTGCCGATGTTGCCTGCCAGGGAGAACTTGATGAACCTAATCAGGTTATCGAATATCACCCTGCCTTCCTCCACAGCAGCGACAATGGTTGTGAAGTTGTCGTCGAGTAGCACCATGTCCGCCGCTTCCTTGGCCACGTCGGTTCCGGTTATGCCCATGGCTACCCCAATGTCAGCCCTTCGCAGTGCCGGGGCGTCATTCACCCCGTCGCCCGTCATGGCCACGACCTCCCCCTGGCTCTGCAGTGCGCTTACAATCCTTAGTTTGTCCTCCGGGGAGACGCGGGCATAGACGGAGGTGGTTTTGGCCAAACCCAGGAGCTCACCCTCATCTGCCTGCTGCAGCTTTTGGCCTGTCACCGCATCATACTGCTCCGTGAACAGCAGCTCACGGCCAATTGCCGAGGCAGTCAGGGGATGGTCGCCGGTAATCATGACAGGGCGAATACCTGCTAGTTTACAATTCTCCACGGCCGCTTTCACTTCTTCACGTGGCGGGTCTATCATACCTGCAAGGCCTACGAAGACCAACCCCTGCTCCGCATCCGTTCCACTGCTCGGCGCCTCCAGGCTGCGGAAAGCAAGCCCCAGCACCCTCATGCCATTTTGGGCCAGCCTCGAGTTGGCCTCCAGAATTCGCTCCCGCCACTCAGCGTTCAGCGGCACCTGCGAGTTGTTCACCCACACATACTCCGAAACGCTCAGCAGAGAATCGGGCGCGCCTTTGGTGCAGAGCAAAAAGGGAGTGTTCTGAAGCGGAAGTAAATAACCGGGTAACCCACCTTCCACTTTATGAATGGTGGACATCCTTTTCCTGGTGCTGTCAAAAGGCACCTCATCCACCCTCGGCAGGGTTTCGTAGAGATGCTCTTTACTGATTTCTCTTTTCGCGCCGGCTATGAGCAAGGCGGCCTCTGTAGGGTCTCCTATGACCTTCCCGCTATCATATTCTGCCCCGTGGTCGAGGGTGGCGTCATTGCATAGTACCGAAACGGCAAGGGCGAAATCCAGGTCATCTGCTGACGCGCTGTCCATTTCCGTCATGGCGGAGGGGTCTATCTCCACCGACCGCTCCGGCAGGTCCACCACCGTCACCGTCATCTTGTTCTGGGTAAGGGTGCCTGTCTTGTCTGAGCAGATGACCGTGACGGAGCCCAATGTCTCAACTGCAGGAAGCTTTCTGATCAGCGCGTTTCGTTTTAGCATGCGCTGCCCTCCCAATGCCAGTGTGATGGTGACAACCGCAGGAAGTCCCTCGGGAACGACAGCCACTGCCACGCTCACAGCTGTGAGAAACATGTCTGCGGCAGCCTCCCCCATAAGCATCCCCACACCGAATACCAGTGCGGCCGCCGCGGCGCCGAACAGGGCAAGCATCTTGCCGAGCTTGTCCAGCCTTTCCTGCAAAGGGGTCTTGCCTGAATCAACGGAGTCTATGAGGTTGGCGATTGTCCCGAGCTCGGTCTTCATCCCTGTGGAGACGGTGACACCGACCCCTCTTCCATAGGTCACCACCGTGCCCATGTAGGCCATGTTCTTCCTGTCACCCAGCGGGGGGTCTTCCTTGGGGATAGGGGCGGTGTCCTTGTCTATGGGCTCCGACTCACCTGTCAGGGCTGCCTCCTGTATTTTGAGGTTAAATCCGTCTATCACCCGGAGGTCTGCAGGTACACGTTGCCTGCCTCCAGCTCTACTATGTCTCCAGGCACCAAATCGGTTGCCGAAACTTCCCTGACTTTCCCGCCTCTTCTGACCCGCACTTTCGGAACCACCATACGGTTCAGCGCGGCCATGGCGCGGTCTGCGCGGTACTCCTGGAAGAAGCCGAGAAGCCCGAAGAGCAGCACGATAGCGAGGATGGCCACCGCCTCGGTGGTCTTGCCAAGGAAAAGAGAAAGCAACGCGGCGACTATCAGGATAACCACCATGGTCTCTGTGAACTGCTGAAGCAGCATCTTGAAAGGACTTTTCCCTTTCTTTTCCTCCAGCTTATTTGGCCCCACCTCCCTCAGAATAGCCTCGGCATTGGTATCTGTAAGGCCCGTGGCTGATGTCCTCAATTCAGAAAAGACCTGCTCGCTTGTTTTTGTATGCCAATTGTTCATAGAGGTTCGATTTACATCACCAATATAAGTTGCGGTTCCATCACCATTAACTTCTGAAACTATATTATAGCCTTTAGTGATACTGAAAATGTTTGGCTTGCCTTTGGGGCGCTCGAAACAATTCACTAAAAGTTACAGAAAACTGTCAGGTTGTGCTAAGGTTGGTAATCTACCTGTCTTCAAACGCTCAACTAATAAAATCAGCCTACTTTTTAGTCGATTTTCAAATCAGGTCAGGTATAGGAGGTATTTGGGAATATAGGAAAGTGATAGGATCCGAACTCTCTTAGTCTCTCTAGCTCAACCATTCTGATTTCTTTGGGGACGTACACGTGGTTCAATAGCCACCGAAAGATAAGAGATGTTGCATCAAAGGAGTTATTTAGACGCCACATCCCTTACATTGAAGTCCCCTGCCACTACGGAGGTGCCTTTTATACGAGCTACCGTTTCTTCAACCTCTTCCAATGTCAAGCACCCGTGCAGACTTCCCTGGTCTACCTGGCCTGAACACCAACGCCCATTGCAACCTGTAGCAATGGGGCGTTGTGAAAGACTCAAATCTGCTCCACAAAATCTAAAAAGACCTTTTTATGCAGCTCAAGGTCCATGTCAGGTGAAAGTGCTACACGGGCTATGTAGTCCTTGTCGTCTTCTTTCGTTGTCCCTTGAGTGGATGTAGCAGGTATTGTCCAATAACATCCTTTCAGTTGCCCGTAGCTCACGCAGTATTTACTTTCGTGGGGAATTTCTTCGATCATTAAATTGATCAGCTTTAAATTCAACTCCCTTTTATAGGCTTCCCTTTCTGCATCGGTATCCCCTTTCGTAGGAAGATCCAGTGAAAACACGGATGGCGTAAATCCTTCCTGCGCCAGTTCTTCGGAAACAAAATTGATTTTAGCTGCTGGCAAAACTTCCTTGATGAAGTTTACATAGTCACGTGTGTTCTTATAAGCATCTGCAATCCGTTGATTCATGGAAGGCAACTGCTCTGCGAGTATCTCCATCTGAAGATCTGTAGCCTCGTTGTCACAGAGTATCAGGTGCTGTTCTATTTTTTCGAGCAAAGCTTCTGCCTTTTTGTTTGCTACACAGTAGCCGGCAGTAACTTTTCCGCCACTCGGGAATTTCGATCCGCTAACATATGAAATTGTTCTGATCGTGGAGAGGATACTTCCTTCACTTGCGAACTGTACATTCGGGCAAAATGTCTGATCCAGGATAAAGACCGGATCGATCGCAACCTCACCGGCTGCATTCCTACGCTCTTTACTTAAGACATCTCTTAGTTTTTGAAGATCCGGAACCTCGACCCTCGGGTTTGTTGGAATCTCAGCGATGATGTAAGGGACAGCGTCCTGGTTGGCAATCCTGTCCAGCACGGTATCAATACTTTGAACCATATCGTGCTCCCCATCAACAAGTAAGTCCACTATTTCCACATTATCCAAACAGGCAGCTACCCGTCTTGCCTGGTCGTTTGTTCCACCATAGCAATTGGGGGGAACAATAAAGCGAATACCCTTTCCTTTATGTCTTTCCAGGGCCTCGTGTACCAGCCCCATCATGATGGCATACTGCATAGACAGGCCGGATGAAGCAACGAGCGCTTTTGTATTAGTTCCCGTGATTTTTCTGATTGACTCTACTACACGGGCTTTGTTCTTGGCTACATCACGCTGCCTATGATCGGAAGAAGGCTTTCCTGTCAGCTGCTGCAAGGCAGCAAAACTATTGGCCGGCGTCATGGCAATGGTTTCTCTTCTGCGCACATGCTGAATTTCGGAGATATAGCGCTCGTTTTGTTCACCATTCACCAATAAGATACTTCCAAACTGAGAGTGAACCTGAACAAAGAAATCAATCGTCGGGTTGAGTTCCACTTTACCAATCTCATCATCCTGCGAAATGAAAATGGTACTACCATTAAATTCAGAAACCTCTTCTATTTTTCCAACCTGCTTTAAGTCAAATTTATAACCATAAACTTGCTTCAGCACTTCAGCATCGAAGGCATCTGGTAAATCGCCGGTATAAAGGATCTGCGTGTTCTTACGATCCAGTAAGTTTTTTCTGAGAACTGCTAAGACAGGAACCGTTCTGGAAGAGAAACTGATAACATTCTCCGGTTTCAGATTATTCAACTTGGCAACACTCCATTCCAGTACAGAAGATAAGGGATGCCCTAACCGGATATAATCAAATGCAGTGGGCAATTCACTGAGCGCTGATGTTTCAGAATTGCTGTCTTTGTACAGTTTTTCAAACTGCTCTAAGAATTGGGTTTTGGCTAATTGTTCAGTGTAAATATCCAGTCGGTGGGTGGTGAGCTTCAACCAATCGGCTGGCATATTTTCTAATACACCTTGTATATAATGAAGCACTTTATTTCCTTCCATAATAATTATCTTGAGGTAAGCTATAAAATACAAAGTAGTAGAAAATATAACTTCCTGCCTAGTTTTAAACTGATTGAGAAGATGCTAAACTACTACTGTTGGTTATTCGGAGGCCTTCAACACCAAAGAAGGCTACCGCATAATCTTCTGCAAAAGAGAGGTACAAGTTTAGTCTTCGGATGCAGGTAACCGATCAATTTCATCATCATTTTTAGATGCATTGCGTTTAGCTTTTTTCGCCGCAGCTTTAAGAGACTCCTGATGTTTTTTCCTTTCCAGAAACTCTTTTTGGCGTTGCTTCTTCTGTTGGTCCCTTGCTCTGGTACTCATAACCTGATTTATTTTTAAAGTATCTGATTTTCGAATCTTACTAAGCCCCAATTTCCATAATAATCTTATTGCACAGCTGAGCTTCCTTCAAATATTTACGCAAAGCCGCTAAATCCATATGGATAGACTCCGACAATTCATACCTAAGGGCTAGCGCAGCAGCACCCAGGTATACCTGAAACGATTAGGATCAACTCATTTATTACAAGGGTATTTTCGGATAATTCTGCACTTCTGTTTCCTTGCCGCTTTTGAAGATTTTCAGCCGGCTAGGCCTATTCTGCTGCGCTACCTCATGTGCCTTTTCCAGGGCCTGCTCTTCGCCTTCAAATGCCTGTACCAGCTCCCTGTCATGGTCCAGCACGCACCACTGCTTTTTTTCCTTATTCCATTCCACCCGGTATGTTTTAAACTGCGCTTTGTTCTGAATCAGGTCAAGTATCACTTTACCATCGCTCTCGTTGCCATCCGGGTAAGGCATGGGCAGCAGGGCAAAAAACACATAGTATAGCGAGAAGTACGTGAATTGGTAAGTTAGTATACCTGGCTCCAGTGTCTTGTTCTCGATGAGGTAAATTACCACGAGCGCTGCAAGTGTATTAAACAATGCTCCTCCAGAAAATATGAGGATGTTGGCAAACCGTTCGTTTCGCTTCAGGTTTTCAAAAGTGCAGAGGCCATACCAAAAGTAGTACTTTCGAACTTCCACTATACCTATCCTAAAAAGCACTTTACCAGCGCCTATAGAAACTTTTATGTTCTTCCCACCCATCAGCCAGGCGAAAAACACATGACCTGCCTCGTGCACAAAAGAAATGATCGGTAGTACAAGAAAGAAAGCCAGGAAAAACTTAGGGAGGTCATTTATTTCAAACATAGCTTCAGGTATACGTTTTACAGAAAGCCGGATGCTGCCATAGAAGCAAATATGACTGTCATCACATGACCTCAGGTGTTACCAGGTTGCGTATACCTGACACAATCATGTCGATACCGATGGCACCCAGGAAAAAGCCGTTGATACGCAGTAACAACTCCATGTTCTTATCAAAAGCAACCTGCACTTTTTTGGAGCGCATACTCCGGCGTATATATTTCAGCCCATGATAATGCCAAAGTTGATCAGCATGATACTCACGAGCGAAAGCACCCCTTGCCACAGCACCATTTGCTCCGACATCAGTACGGTAAGCGATATGGTACCGGCACCCACCATGAAGGGCAGAGCAATTTCTGAGGCCAGATCGTGAAGATCGCCTTTTATCTGAATGAAGGCTTTCTTGCCTTGCACAATAAACATATAGGCAAAGGAGAACAGCACAACGCCGCCGAATATCCGAAATGACTCAAAATTGATGCGGAACACTTTCTGAAACACCAGGTCGCCCAGCAGCAGAAAAACCAGGTAGATACCAAAGGAAATACTGCTGGCTTTAATAAAAACAGATCGGAAGTCTTCATCCGACAGGTCTTTCATGATGGGCTTCAGGTATAGGAAAAGCGCAAAAGGGTTGAGCATTACCAAAAAACTAACGATTGCTGTAATCATAAATATCAGGACTGGTTGAGGGTGCCTTTAACTACGCAGCACAGCACAGGTAGATATATAAAAAGCGGGATCAGGCGAGTCATCAACCCACTTTTAGTTGACAGCCAGTACCTAAGGATTGGCTGTTCGTTCAGAAAATATTATTCGGGAGAGAAGCCAGTATCTGCTAAATCGACTGGTTATCAAAAATGAATTCCATGGTATAGGTGTGGTACTCGGGCTGCGTAATACCAGCTACATACGGCAGGTTGTGCTCTTGTGTGTACTTCGCTTTGTAGGCTTGGTCTACCTGCAGGTTCAGGTCAGTATCACTTACCTGCTCTCCTCTTACGTTCAGCACATGTTGGCCGTATTGAATCTGCCCGACGCCTTCTTCCAGAAAAGCAGTGAACCAGCTTCTGTTACTTTTGGTCCAGCTTCGGGCAAAAACCCTTCCTGCTACTTCGACCATCCAGATGTTCAGAAAAGTCTCACGTTCTACGCCTCCTTTTATACCTACTAATGTGGAGGAGCCCAGGTAGGCTATAAAATCAGTCGGGAAGGGTTGTTGCTTCATGATCTGTATCTGATGAGATTTAGCGTGCACTGGCTACCCGCACCTGTTTCTTTGTACTTTTTGGTTGGGCCGGATACATAAAATTGCGCACATCCTTCATGTAGTTCAGGCTGCCATTGGTCAGGTTGCTGAGCACAATGATGGAACTGTGGTCTTTTGGGTTGCGCAGGAAATAAGTGTTGAAACCATGCCACAAGCCGCCATGGTAAATTACAGTATCGCCACTCTCCACCTGCTTCAGACGAAAGCCGAAGCCGTAGGACTCTGCCCGCTTGTTGATCTTTCCGGTTGGCATAAAGGCCTCCTCCAGCGTTTCGCGCTTCACCAGTTTTTGGGTATAGAGCGCCTGGTCCCATTTATAAAGGTCTTCTACGGTTGAGTACATACCCTTATCACCCAGCACGGTGTCCTGGTAGTCGGGCAGGCGCTTGCGACGACCACCAATGTGCCCTGTAGCCACACGACCGGTTTGGGTGACCAGTTCGTGGTTGAAGGTATAGGTGTCATGCATTTTGAGCGGCTCAAAAATATGCTCCCGCATAAACTCTGCAAAAGGCTGCCCGGAAGCCTTTTCTACCACGGAAGCCAGCAGCGCATAGCCTGTGTTACTATAGCTGAAGGTACGGTCAGGCTGGTAATAAATATTGGGTTTGTGCACAGCCATCATGCTCAGTACATCATCGTTGCTCAGGTCCACTTTACGGTCTGGCCAGAATTCTTCGCTGAAATAGGTATAGTTGGGCAGACCGGAGCGGTGCGTGAGCAGCTGGCGCACAGTTATGCCTTTGTAAGGAAAATCAGGGATGTATACCTGTAGGCTGTCATCGTAGCTAAGCTTACCTCGCTCCTTAAGCATCATGATGGCCATGGCCGTAAACTGCTTCGATACGGAGGCTAGCTGAAAAACCGTCTGGGTGCTGAGGGTGTCTTTCGTCTTGAAATCAGCATACCCGAAAGCGCCACGGTAAATGATCTGGTCATACTTGGTCACGAGTACTGTCCCGTTAAAGCCCTTGCGCTTGTGCAAATGCGTGAAAAGGGAATCGACCTCTTTACCAAGTTTGGTCGCAATGGTGGGTGTAAAGGTTTCAGGTACCTCTACGTGTAATTCACAGTCCTCCTCGACGATCAGCTCTTCGTTCTGAAAGCCGGAGCAGGCACTAAAAGATAGAAATAAAGCGCATGCCACTACGCTCCGGATTAAAAGCGATTGAATGTTACTAAAAGCCATACCTGAAATATACCAACAAGGGAAATGAGCTTTAAATATAAAGGAAGTTTCTGGTTTTTAGGAAAGGAAGTTTCACAAATTTGTAAAAGAAGGTCCACTAGTAAATTCACCATAACTGACTACAGCAAAATCGGGATCAGGATGAATTAGACAGGCCTGAATACTTTTGAAGCCCTATATTATTTAAATTATATCAGTCTGTTTAATTGCACTATTTTTAAATCATACGGATGTTTCCTTACTCCTGAATCAGCATAACCAAATAACCATCAGACCCTTAACTGTACAACTTTAGTAATCCTCTTCTAGCACCTCTCTTCTTATTAGACTCAAATTAATCTTGTATTCACTAATTAAAAGCGCATTCTGACCATGCTTTTAATCAAATTAAAAAATTTCATAAAATCATGTAAATAAAATTAATGCAATCCCGTACAGCAAGGTATGTAAACTAAAAGCAGTTTTAATAGCAACGTTTACAGTACATTTAAAATCAGCTGCAGAATCAGTATATAGTTTTAATAATATTTTTAACCAGTACACGTAACCCTCTACTATGGAAAAAAACTTACTTCTTCCGCTAAATAGCCCATATTATCTTACCTCACCACCAAGCTAAGGGCTGATTGACCTTCCCTTTTAGGGGCACCATATATCAAGGCACATACTTCACCAACTGAGCGGGACACATAAAAATCCCTGCCTGGCAGCGCCTTGTCTGTTTCATTTTAATTTCAATTACCAGCATATATTTTAAATCATCGACTATGAAAAAAAATTACACTTATACAATTCCTGAATTTCAAAGCTACCACACCTCCTCCCGGCTTTGGCGTCTTTTTGCCTTTAGCCTATTGTGCTTTTTACTATACCCGGCTACTGGGCTGCAAGCAAACACGACAGCTAATGCTAATATGGTAGCGGATCAGTTGACAGTGACCATCGAAAACCACCTGGGCCCGGGCTGGATCAGCTGCAATCACGAGAAAGTAACCTTGGTGGCCACAGTTTATCTGAACGGAGTTCAACAGAACCCTGATGGCATTTCCTTTAGCTGGACGGGACCTGAGGGCTACAAGTCAACTGGTTCTCGGATTGCTGTGACAGTAGCAGGCGAGTATGTACTCACGGTCCAAAACGCTGCAGGTTTGACCGCTTCTGCCAAATACGTGGTAAGAGGTGTTGCCGGAGCTGCAGGTGCTGACAAAGTGATTAGAACATCTGAAACCTCAGTACAATTGGCTGCTGAATCCCACCCATGGGAAACATTTGGGTTTACACCGTCCTGGACTGCCAGCAACGGAGGCAACATAGTTTCTGGTGCTGACACCTTTACCCCAAGCGTTGGCGCACCAGGCACGTATACCTTAACCCTCACCCATACTTCTGGCTGCACCATGGAGGATCAGGTAGAGGTAACTGAGGGAGAAGATGTTTTGGAGGTATATATCGGCCGCGGGAGTGTCTTACAAATTGATTGTTATGGCACACCTATTCATGCATACACGCATGTTTACCTGAATGGGGATGAGGTTACTGAGGGCCTTACCTACAAGTGGTCTGGTCCTAATGGTTTTTCCTCAGAAGGATCAGGGCCAACCATATCAGAGCCAGGTGATTATACAGTTGTAGTAACATACCTTGCTACTGGCTTAACGGCAACAGCGACACGTGAAATTTCTCAGAGACCCAGACCTGAGGGAAGTGCTGGGCCCGACAAGGTACTGACACGCGACAACCCTACTGTTACACTAGAGGGATCAGTGGTAAATAACTCCGGGCAACCTACATGGTTAGCCAGCGATGGGGGTAATTTTGTTTCGGGCTACAGAACGCTTAATCCGATTGTGGATGCCCCAGGCACCTATACCTTAGTACTTCAGGATGGAAGAGGATGCAAGACAGAATACACCGTAAAAGTTACCAAAGCAGAAGATCAATTCATTGCACGCATTGGTGATGGCTCTTCAAAACAACTGGATTGTGATCGAAATCCTATTACACTGAATGCCTACGCTACACTTAATGGAGAGGAAATAAAAGAGGGTATTACTTACAGTTGGACTGGTCCTACTGGTTACACGTCAATACAACAGAAAGCAATCATTTATGAGCCAGGGGATTATACACTTGTGGCTACACACATTGCCACAGGAGCAACAGCAACCGCGACAATGACTGTTTCTCGAATGCCTTCTCCCGAAGGAAGTGCAGGCCCCGACAAAGTACTGACACGCGAAAACCCTACTGTTAGACTCGAAGGGTCAGTAGTACCAGGGTCAGTACCCAATGATTTTTATGAAGTAATGTGGTTTAATAATGTTGGTGCTTCCATAAAGGAACCATGGAGCCTCAATCCGGAAGTTGATACTCCTGGTACATATCGTATGGTAATTACCGACCGTCTAGGCAAATGCACATTTGTTGATGAGGTTGTAGTTACCCGCGAAGAAGGGGAGAGTCCACTAGTAGCACGTATCTCCACTTCAGGTGTTCCGCAACTTGGTTGTGACCCTGCTGATTCTTTCTATATGATGGGCGTTGCCATGCTCGATGGACAGACCGTGACAGAAGGAATCACTTACAAATGGAACGGCCCTAATGGCTATACATCCAACGACAAAAACGTGTCTGTTACTGAGGCTGGCGATTATACCTTAATGGTTACATATACGGCCCGTAATCTTACCGCCACATCTGAGCCGATTAGAGTAAGCAGGTATACCTTGCCAGAGGGCAGTGCCGGTCCAGAAAAAGTGCTGACCTGCAAGAATCGCACCGTCACTCTGGAAGGTTCAGGTCATGGCATGGTGCAATGGGTTGCAAGCCATGGAGGTAACATTGTATCAGGACACAATACCTTAAACCCAGTAGTAGATGCCCCAGGTACTTACACGATGGAACTTAATCTGATGAGAGGTGGCTGCGTATCTTATTTTACTGTAAAAGTTATCCGTGAGGAAGATATGACGGTAAACGCTACAGGCGGCCAGCTGGATTGCACCACTGGAACCGTGCAACTTACAAGCTCATCTTCAGCTGAAAATGCGACCTATAGCTGGACAGGCCCAAATGGCTATACCTCAGCAGAACAAAACCCTGTGGTGAAAGTGGCGGGCACCTATACCCTCACCGTGGCTGACCCTGATGGTGGATGCTCTGCTTCGACCAGTGTGGTGGTAACGCCTAGCTCAACTGAGGTGACCATGACGCAGCACCTGATTGATTTCGACGACCAGCCAAGAGGCCTGATCTCGAGCATTGACACCGAAGCAGGACCAGTGGCGATAACGGGAAGAAAACGCAACCCAGATGGTACATACGCACCAGAGAACCATGCCGCCATCTTCGACTCCCAAGACCCGACAGGCGACGACACCAACCTCTATACTACAGACTGGGGCCAGGTGCTCATCATCAACCAGTACCAGAATGACTACCCGGATGCCACACAGTGGGGCGGCGAACTGATCCTGGACTTCTCGGCCATCGGACCTGTGACGATGGAATCGTTCAGAGTAGTAGGTATGGACAAATTTGAGGATCTATCCTGGGTATACCTCTACGATGCGAATGGCAAGGAGCTGAACAAGGTATACCTGAAGCCGCTCGGCATGAACAGCAAGCAACTTGTCAACCTGGGGAATACCAGAGGCGTTATGAAAATGAAAGTAGTGCTGGATGGCAGAGACGGGTCTGGCGATTTTGCTGGATCAGCCGCTATCGACAACATCAAGTTCCACACAGAGAGCGTCACAAGCAGCCCTTGCACTGTAGCTGTGGAGAACTTTACCCATGCGATGGCCTATCCTACCGCTTTCAGCGACCGGACAACTGTAGAGTTCATTGTGCGTGAGACAGAAAACTACAGCATCAACCTCTACGACGCGCAGGGCATGCTGGTAAAGCAACTGCAGTCAGGCACCGCCAGAGCCGGCGAAATGACACGTGTTGAGGTGAACGGCAAAGACCTGAAGGAGGGTATGTACTTTGCCCGACTGGTAGGTAGTTCCGGTTCTAAAACCTTTAAGCTGGTTCTGAAGCGATAAGCTATAGAGGTATAATAATTCTATTGAAATGCCCCGACTCCAGCTAAGTCAGGGCATTTTTTGTCGTATAATATGTGCCAACATCTTCTTATATCTAAAGTATATAAAGGAAGAGGTTTGATGTGACGATTGATGGTGTGATGGGATCTCCGGTTAACATATTCATTTTTCTGATACTGCTGTTTGCGCCCGTTCAGGAAGACGCTTACAAAGTGCAGCGTGAGCAAATGGTCGAGCAGCAGATCAAGCGACGGGGCATAAGTGACAAAGCCGTGCTAAATGCCATGCGCTCCGTGCAACGGCACCTCTTTGTGCCTCCCTCCATCGCTGCCGAAGCCTACTCTGATGGCGCATTACCCATTGGGCACAAACAAACCATCTCACAGCCTTACATGGTAGCTTACATGACGCAGGTGATCAGACCTAAACCAGATATGAAAGTGCTGGAAATCGGCACAGGATCTGGCTATCAGGCTGCTGTGCTGGCTGAAATCGTAAAGCAGGTATACACCATCGAAATTGTACCGGAGCATGGGCGGGCAGCGGCTGCACGACTAAAACAACTGGGTTATGAAAATGTGGAAGTCAAAATAGGCGACGGTTATGCTGGCTGGACGAAGCACGCGCCTTTCGACGCCATAGTCGTGACGGCCGGTGCCGAGTCAGTTCCCCCTCCCCTGTTTGAACAACTCAAAGAAGGCGGCCGCATGGTTATACCTGTCGGTCCTGTGTACAGTACCCAAACCCTCAAGCTGATCGAAAAGAAAAAGGGCAAAGCTGTGACCCGCAACCTGATGCCTGTCGTATTTGTCCCCTTTACAAGGGAAGGACAGCAGTAATCACCCTTCATCCCGAATTAAAGTAGAATAGATTAGGCAGCGTTATCTGAAAAAACATACCCATACCTGCAAAATTGCGTAAGCGCTATATAGCAACCAGCAAGCATAGATATTATCCTATGCTTGCCTGACTTTTTATAACCCTTTGCCATACAAAGCTTACACATGCAGAAAATTCTATTTTCCTTCCTGATCATCTTCTTAACGGTAATTACAGCTTCGGCACAGGTAGAAGCCGACACCACCTGGCGCAGAACTTTTTCAGCGGGCATCAACCTGAACCAGGCCGCCTTCAGCGACAACTGGAAGGCAGGCGGCATTAGCTCAATCGCTTTTAATTCACACCTGGATGCACGCGCCGATTACAAACTGGGCAAAACCTCCTGGGACAACGCCGTGCAAATGCAGTACGGTCTGCTTAAAAACAAGGGAGAGGAACAGCGCAAGAGTATCGACCGCATCTTCCTGGACTCCAAGTATGGCTATGCTATTTCTTCGGACTGGAACACTTTTGTGTCGGCTAACTTCCTGTCGCAGTTCACAAGGGGCTATGAATATGACGTGGACGCCGACGGCAACGACCGGCTTATTTCAAACTTCCTGTCTCCGGGCTTCCTGACGTTTGCGCTGGGGGCTGAGTATAAGCCAAACCCCTACTTTTCGCTTCGCCTGAGCCCCTTTGCACCCCGCTTTACTTTTCTGGCAGACGATGCCGTGGCAGCTAATGAGCGATACGGCGTGCCGGAGGGCAAAAGTGTACGCACAGAGTGGTTGGCGGCCATGGTGCAGGCCACTTATAACCGCGACATCTTCACTAATGTCAACCTCCGGCTGAATTATATGTCATACATCAATTACGAGGAGCTATCCGGGAAGCGCATTGACCACATGCTCAACTCTACCCTCACGGCTAAGGTAAATCGCTACATCAACGTCAACCTGATGGCCAACTTCATCTACGACTACGATCAGGACAGCGACGTGCAGTATAACCAGTCACTAGGTTTGGGTATACTCTACACCATGCAGGGTTTTACTGTGCGCTAGTATGTTTAGCGTTACTAACGATGCAGCTTGTTGGGGATTTCACTACAGGGTCCTTCGTAGCGCACAAAAATGTGGATGTACAGCGAACGCGACCACCTGAAGATCACAGGCAATAAACCGATTACCACAGCTGCTACTACACCGATCATCATGCCCATCGTGATCTCCTCTACGAACTGGTACAGGATAAAAAGGCATACAATGAAAATAGCCACGTTGAAGGCAAAACTCACGTACATGGCGCCATAATAAAAGCCGGGCTCTGGCTCAAACTCCTGCCCACAGCAGGGGCAGTTGGTGTGCATATCAGAAAACCTGGTGGTATAGAGTCCACTCTTGAACATTTTGCCTTCACGGCAACGCGGGCATCTGTTGAAAAAGATACTGTATAATACGGAGTTTCTGTTGCTCATGCTGTGTCTTTCTCTGATGTTAGGACATACTTCTCAAAGGTACGTCTTTTAAGAAATAAGGCACAGCAACGGCCTAAATTTACAGTCCTAAAATTCTACAATAAACCCTAACGTAGGCACTAGATTCCCATCATTGTTTTTGAGGATGACAGGTATGGCGTTGCTTCCATCGTTGCGCAGCGGATTGCCGTCGGTGGTCGCGAAGCCTGTATTGTCCTCATTGCGTTGGAAGGTATAGCGGTCGAAGCCTGGTGTGTTGCTGGCCAGCACATTGGCAATGTCCAGGAACAGGTCGAGGGTGATACGGCTGAAATTCCACTTCTTGTCGATGCGCACGTCCAGTTGGCTGAACGGCCGCAGGCGCTCCGAGTTGAGGCGGGTATAGTCGAGTATGCCTACACCCAGCGAGGCATAGTTGCGCTGCGAAGCCTCCAGATCGAAGGGCGTGGCAGGTGCGCCGCCTGCGAAGCGGTACTTGGCCCCAAACTCCCAGTTGCGCGGCAGCTTCTTGCCCAGCAAACCGGAGGCAAGGTGGCGGTAATCCCAGGCGCTGGACACATAGCGACCGTCGGTACCGGCAAACTCACTGATTACGTAGGTATAGGACAGCACACCGAACACCGTTCCCGTCAGCTTTTTCTGTACATAAAACTCCGCTCCGTAAGCCCTCCCCTTCCCGGTGGTGCTTACGGCTTCATTACCAATCGAACCGAAATCACCTCCCTGGTTGGCCAGCGAAATACCATCGCGCAGCGACACAGGGTAGTTGTCATAGTCTTTATAGAAGCCCTCCACTGTGAAGCGCAGATCCTCGCGAGGCAGAAACTCCGTGCCCAGCACATAGTGGATGGACCGGATATAATCAGCTGAGCGGTTCAGGAATCGGTTATTCTCCTGATAACCCAGCACGGTATAGGTCGGCAGTTTATAATAGGTGCCCCAGGAGCCGTTGATCGTCCATTTATCAGTGAGCAGGTATGAGGCTGACAGGCGCGGCGAGAGCGTTTTCAGCGGATTGCGGCCTTCGTCTGTGAAGGTGTTCATGTCAGTGCGCAAACCAAAAGACAGCCCGAGCCGGTTGTTTAGCACTGAACGCGATACTTGCCCGAATGCGCCATACCGGAAGAAGTCGAGGTTAGTATCGTAATCAACCGTAACAGCAGGCTGCACCAGATTGCCACTTTCGTTGCGCACCTCGTTGCGGATCAGACTGAAGATGTCGTTGGTGAACTGCACATACTGCCCCGACACACCATAAGCGTATTTGAATCCGTTCTGGTATTTGTTCACGTCCAGACGCAGTTTGTTCTCCGTTTCACGTGAAGTAGACTTGAGCGTGAGCTGCGATGCGCCTCCCTCCTGCGCCGCCTCCGTCTTTTCCAGATCAATGTTGAAAGCGTTCCGGCTCAGCGCCAGGTTCACGTAACCATCACGCACCAGTCGCTTCATCGCCACGCCGGTTGTATAGTTCCATTGATTGTTGGAAGGTATAGACCGCAGGATGTACTCACTTTCTGGCGTGCTGTTGCGCGGCACCCCAAAGGCAAACTCGTCTATGGCCCCAACGCCAATAAAAGAAAGTGAGGTTTTACTGTCAATCTTATGGTCTACTTTATACTGGAAGTCCCAGTAATTTGGCCGGATGGGCAGGTCAAGCAGCTTAAACAGAAACTGCAGGTAACTGCGTCGGGCTGAGACCAGATAGAGGTTGTCTTAGAAGAAAGCGGCCCCTCCAGCGTTGTCGCAAACTCCGAACCGCTCAGACGCACGTTGCCCGAAAAACGCTCCGGGTTGCCATAGCGCTGCCTGAACTCAAACACTGAGGCCAGGGCATTATCGTAACGGGCGTCGAAAGCAGAGGAACTCAGTTTCAGGTCCTCGATAAAAGACACGTTGAGTATACCTGTCGCGCCGCCGGCGCTGCCCTGCGTGGTGAAGTGGTTGATCAGCGGAATTTCGATGCCATCTAGGTAATACACGTTCTCGCTCGGCGCGCCGCCACGGATGATGAGGTCGTTGCGGCTGCCCCCGCCTGTGCCACTGGTGGCCACACCCGGTAGTACTTGCACTACTTTCGATATGTCGAAATTCCCGCCCGGGTTGCTGCGGATCTCTTCTGTGCTCAGGCTCTGCACCGACAGCGGCGTCACGATATCGGCGATGGCCGCGCTCTGCCGGCGACGTGCCACCACTTCCACCTCACCCAACTGACTTGAAGCCGGCACCAGCTCAAAGTTGATGATCTGGCATTGCCTGAGGTCACGTTCACGTTGAATTTACTCAGTGGCTGGTAACCGATGTACGAACTCTGTAAGGTATAACTGCCGAGCGGAATGTTGTCGATCCGGTAGGAGCCGCTCTCGTTTGTGACCGTACCCAGCTCGCGTGCCTACCACCTGCACCGACACCCCAATCAGGGCTTCCCTGGTGTTGGCGTCGCGCACAGTACCCGTAATCACACCAGACTGTGCAAAGCTAAGTGTTGGCAAAAGCAGTAAGAAAAAGAAGAATAAGCGCATGGTTGAAAGGCTAAATCATATCGCAGGTATTACACACTTCTAGCTGAAATGTTTTGAAAACACTATATATTTTTAGTGACTACATTTTCAGAGCGTTAACATCAAATTTAATTCATTGAAGTTTAAACACTTAGAATCATCCTTTTCTGATATTAACTATAGCTCGTTAATCAACTCCCGTAGCCTGTCGGCATTGAGCACGGCATTGCCTACGATGGTGTTATTAAAGAATACCCATACCTCTTTGCCATCTTCCAGCCAGTCTTTCACCATGTAGGCATAACGCTCCAGCTTTTCGTCGGAGTAGGACGAAGCGTACATTTTCTCATCGCCGTGGAGCCGCAGGTAGGCAATATCGGTGGTCGTGACTTCTGTGCCCGGAAAGCGCTTGCCGGCATTGGCGATAACGGTGGAGATGTTGTGTTCGCGCATCAGGTCAAAAGACTCCTCTGTGAACTACGAGACGTGGCGTGCCTCCAGCGCAAAAGGCTGCTCCGGGTACAGCTCCCGCAAGGTATGGTAAAAATCACCGGCTATACCTTTGTCGAAACGGAAACTACCGGGGATCTGCACCAGCACCGGACCCAATCGCTCTCCCATCAGCTGGTAGCGCGACATAAATTTCTGCAGCGGTTCTTCGATGTCCTTAAACTTGCGCTTGTGCGTGATCTCCTGGTGCAACTTGGGTGCGAACTTAAAATGCGCCGGTGTCTGCGCCAGCCACTTCTCAATGGTTTTGGCCATGGTGAAGTGGTAGAAACTGCTGTTGATCTCTGTGCAGTTGAAACGAGTGGCATAGTGGCTCAGGAAGTCCGCCGACTTAAGCTCAGGCGGATACAGCACTTCCCGCCAACGGTAGCTCCAGCCGGAAGTACCGATGTACAGCCTACTTGAAATTGTATCCGTCATGAGCCTTACGCACCCAGCGGGAAGTTGAACACAAAGGCCGTACCGTCTGGCGTAATGCCATCCAGCCGCACCATACCGCTGCGCGACGCTGCCAGCGATTTGCTAATGTCAGCAAGACTGTTCACAGGGCGGCCGTTCACTCTGGCGATCACGGTACCCTCCGGTATACCTGCTGAGTCGAAGAAACCACCTGGCTGAATCTTGGTGACGTACACGCCCTCGCTCAGACCGTAGCGCTGCTTCATGCGGTCGTTGATTGGCGCAAAAGTGGCACCTAACCTTGCCTCTAAGCCTTTGGCAGCGCCCTCGGTAACTGTCTCCTCTTCTTCTCCCTGCAATGTGACCGTAGCTTTTCGCTGTTTGCCATCCCGCAATATCGCCAGCTCCACCTTGTCGCCGGGGTAGTAGCGGGCAATGCGTTCTGAAAGCTCTGCTGATGTGTTCACTTCAATGTCGTCTATACCTTGTATAATGTCGCCTTCTTTCAAACCTGCCTTTTCGGCGCCGCTACCAGGCTGAACCCCCATGATGTACACGCCACTCACCTCACCCGGATCGATGCCCCGTGCCCGCAGCATCTGATCTTCTACGGCAGGAACAGGGAAGTTCACACCTAAAAAGCCACGACGTACCTGGCCGTACTTCCGTATGTCGCCCACAACTTTCTGCATCAGGTTGACAGGTATAGCAAAGCCATAACCAGCGTAGCTACCCGTTTGCGAGGCAATGGCTGTATTGATGCCGATCAGCTGCCCGGAAGTGTTCACCAGTGCACCACCGCTGTTGCCGGGGTTAATGGCCGCGTCAGTTTGAATGAAAGACTCGATGGCGGTATTGGCTACCTGTGCCGGATCCACGTATCCGCCCTGCCCTGGCCGGTTCAGGATGCCGATACTGCGGCCCTTGGCACTGACGATACCGGCTGTTACAGTCGAGTTCAGCGAAAGCGGATAACCTACGGCCAGCACCCATTCTCCCACCTGCACTTTATCTGAATCACCCAGCGGCACCACCGGTAAGTCACTTGCCTCCACTTTCAGCAAAGCCAGGTCCGTGCTTGGGTCCGTACCGATTAGCTTGGCCTCGAAGGTACGGCGGTCAGGCAGCACCACTTCTATACCTGAGGCCCGGTCGATCACGTGATTATTGGTCACGATGTAGCCATCGCCTGATATGAGTACTCCTGAGCCCGAGCCGCGTGCCGGGGTAGATTGCTGTGGCATGCCGAACAACTCGTAGATCGGGTTGCGACTGGTTTGGTTGACGTTATAGAGCGTTTTGATGTGCACGACGGCAGGCGTCACATTGGCAGCGGCCGGCACAAAATCCGGGTTACCAACTGATGAGACCACCGGTGTGGCAGCATTGTTATTGTTGTTGAAGTTGCCGTTTTGTTGTGAATTGCCCTCGAAGAGTTTATACCCCACAATGGCCAGCACGGCAGAAAGGATGGCAATCAAAAAAGTGCCGACAGCTTTTCCCATAAATATTGATGTTTTACCACTTGCTTTACCGATTATCGCACGACCGGGTTGGCTGATAGGCAGATTAGAGTTCATAACAGCTGTTTTTGAGAATGAAGTGAACATTTTCTTCAAAGGCTATACCTGATTTGTCCCAACCAGTAAACCTTCCTATATACTACTTACTCTTTAAAAAAGTGCATGGTTTACAACTTAGATCCTGTTACACTCCGTAAACAGTGGGTCAGAGACGATAAAGCCTACACCTAGCAATAAAACTATGCCTAACCTGAACGAAGACTATCCTGTGGCAGACGCGACGCTCGCTTCAACCCAACCAGAAGTTTCAGCCGAAGAAAAGCCCAAAGCAGAGCCCAGACCCGCCCTGAGCATGTTCGACGCCATCGCCGTGATTGTGGGCGTGGTGGTGGGAGCCGGCATATTCCGGACGCCCTCGCTTGTGGCTGCCAATGTGGAGAGCGGCACCATGTTTCTCACCACCTGGGTATTGGGTGGGCTGGTCTCGTTGATCGGGCACTCTGCTACGCTGAACTGACCACCACCTTCCCGCATGCCGGGGGTGACTATCACTTCCTGACGAGGGCATTCGGAAAACGGCTGGCTTTTCTCTTTGCATGGGCGCGTATGAGTGTCATCCAGACAGGCTCTATTGCGCTGCTTTCTTTTATCATCGGCGACTACATGGCCCAGATTTACAGCATCGGGGAGCTTTCGTCAGTTATCTATGCGGGACTGGTTGTGGTCTTGCTCACTACGATTAACATTGTGGGTGTGAGCTTCGGCACAGGTGTGCAGCGCTTTCTGATCATACTGGAGGTACTGGGCATCCTGATCGTACTGGGCGCAGCTTCCTCTTTACGCCCGATGAAGCAGTAGCGGCAGGCAATGCAGGCACGGGCAACGGCACTTCCATGGGCCTGGCCATGGTGTTTGTGCTGCTCACCTTCGGCGGCTGGAACGAGGCAGCCTATATTTCTGCGGAGCTCAAGAGCGGACGCCGGGGCATGGCAACCGCCCTGATTGCCAGTATTGCCGTTATCACCCTGATCTACCTGCTCATCAACCTGGCCTACCTGCATGTGCTGGGGCTGGAGGGGATGGCTGTCTCTGATGCCATAGCAGCTGACCTTGTACGGGTGACGCTTGGGGACACGGGCATGGTGCTCATCGGCATCATTGTGACACTGGCCTGCCCTCACCTCCGCCAATGCCACTATTCTGACTGGTGCCCGTACCAATTATGCGCTGGGGCGTGACTTTCCGGTTTTCAGCTTCTTAGGCCAATGGAATACCAAAGCATCCTCTCCGGTGAATGCCTATGTAGTCCAGGGAGTCGTGTCGCTGGCGCTGGTCGGACTGGCACTATTTACCCGCAACGGATTCGAGACGATGGTGGAGTACACAGCGCCGGTTTTCTGGTTTTTTCTGCTGCTGGTAGGTATCGCCTTGTTTGTGCTTCGCCGCAAAGAGCCAGAGCGCCCCAGGCCTTTCAAAGTACCGCTATACCCTGTCCTGCCCCTTATTTTCTGCCTGACAAGTGGCTATCTGTTCTACTCCAGTTTGATGTACACCGGCTTAGGGGCTCTGGTAGGTATAGGCGTGCTGGTGGTGGGGGTACTGGTGCTGCTGGCTATACCTCGCATCCAAAAACAGAAAGAACAGGCAGCGTAACAGCGCAATTGCTTAAAGAAGTCCTACTAAAATATTCATAAAATGCCACAATTAAGAACTACTGATCCCTGCTGCACGTAAATACAGCCTGTGCGTGTTTCTCTTCTCCGGATAAGATACGCCATCACAAAACCGCTCACCTTATACCTGATATTTTCTTAAATGGATTACTAACTTAATGAAAACAAGATGAGAGCAATCAGAAACTCGCTTTGCACACTCGTGCTGACACTATTCGCTTCTGCGGCATTCGCCCAAACAACCACTGCTACACCTAAGCTTGATGTCCCTTATGTTCCTACTCCTCAAAAGGTGGTAGACGCCATGCTTAAACTGGCAAATGTGTCGGACAAGGATGTGCTTTATGACTTGGGTTGTGGCGATGGTCGCATTGTAATCACGGCGGCAAAGGAGCACGGTGCCACGGTACTGGCTTTGACATAAACCCGGAGCGCATTAAAGAAGCCAATCAGAATGCCCGTGAGGCCGGCGTGACCAATAAGGTGAAGTTTGTGGAGCAGGACCTGTTCAAAGTGGACTACCGACCAGCCTCTGTAGTGACGCTATACCTGCTGCCCAACGTGAACATGAAGCTTCGTCCGGTGCTGCTCGAGCAGTTGAAGCCTGGCACCCGCATTGTGTCGCACGCCTTCGACATGGGTGACTGGGAGCCGGAAGAGACCCAGGTGATAGACGGATCTACCATTTATTTGTGGACTGTTCCTGAGAACAAGAAAATCGGCAAAAGTCGCTAATAACCACCGAAACTACTAAAAAGCCCCGTGCACTTCATGTGTGCGGGGTTTTCTTTTGTGTGCTATCTATACATCTAAAATAGGGCTACCGCATCTGAATTGATAATTTAATCCCTATATTTACAGCTGACACTAACCACAATCTCTGAAATGTATACAGGATTACAACATCTTCACTCATTCATGGCCTATCTGGTAATTCTAGGCCTTCTTGTAAGCATCATATTTGCCTTCATGGGCATGTCTGGTAACAAACCCTTCACTGATAAGGATAGAAAAATGGGCCTTTTGGGCCTTATACCTGCGCACTTGCAGTGGGTGATCGGTGTGATTCTCTACTTTGTATCACCACTTGGAATTGAACTTGCAAACGAAGGCTTCATGAAGGATTCCACTTCAAGACTTTACGTGCTGGAGCACCCGCTGACTATGATCATCGCTGTTGTATTGATCACCGTAGGTTATGCCCGTGCCAAGCGTCTGCCGGATGACAAGAAGCGTTTCAGCAGCATTGCTATTTTTTACACCATCGCTTTGATTCTGGTATTGGCTCGCATTCCGTGGGGTGCATGGCCTGGCAACTAAGCCACCAACAGGTATAGCCCGATAATGGGCAGCGCCTCCCCTTTCAGGTATAGCCCTGAAGCGGGAGGCACTTTTTTAGAGAGCATCTTAAATTAGTATGATGAATACGACATCTTCAAACAGCAATATGCCAGCTGCCATTCAGGAGTTGGGCCAGCAACTCTACCATAGCCACCACAAGTACAAGGAGTCTGCTCTGCGGCACCGGCGCTTCCGACACCGCGATATTGTACCCCTGATCGAGCGGCTGCAGGAGCAGTCAGCCTCGAAGTGCAGGTGGCCGGCCACTCGGTGCAGGGTCGTTCGATCTATTTGATCAAGGCGGGTACTGGCAAAACTAAAGTTATGCTTTGGTCCCAGATGCACGGCGATGAGCCCACCGCCACCATGGCTTTGTTTGACTTGCTGCACTTCCTCAACCAGACGGACGAACTGGATTCTATACGCAGGCATATACTGGAGCACCTGACACTATACATCGTGCCGATGCTCAACCCGGATGGGCCGAAATGTATACCCGCCGCAACGCCTTGGGCATAGACATGAACCGAGACGCCCTGCGCCTGCAGAGTCCGGAATCAGAGCTGCTGAAACAGCTGCGCGACAAGCTGGAGCCTGCCTTTGGCTTTAACCTGCACGACCAGAGTCGCTACTACACAGCCGGCTACACAGCACGGCCGGCCACAATCTCTTTTCTGGCTCCGGCATATGATCATGCCCGCAACATCAATACAGTACGTGAAAGGGCCATGCGCACCATCGCAGGTATGGACCATGTGCTGCAGCAGTTTATACCTGGGCAGGTGGCTAAGTTCAATGACGAGCACGAGCCGCGGGCTTTTGGCGACAACATCCAAAAATGGGGTACCAGCGTGATCCTCGTGGAGTCTGGCGGGCAGCACGGCGACCCGGAAAAACAGCACATCCGCCAGCTGAACTTCACGGCCATCCTTTCGGGGCTATACCTGATTGCCGAGGAAGCTTACCAAAGCTTCGGAGTGGACGCCTATGACCGTATACCTGAAAACCAGCGTCACCTTTACGACCTGGTGCTGCGCCATGTCCGCCATACCGAAAACGGCCGCGATACTATCCTTGATATTGGCATTAACCGGCTGGAAGTGGACGCTCCGAACCACCTCGGCTTTTATCATAGCAGTGCGGTAGAAGAGATCGGCGATATGAGTGTGTTTCATGGCTACGAAGAGCTCGATGCCAAAGGACTTACCCTTGTGCCCGGCAAGGTATTCGAGCAGCCCATCGACAGTCTCGATGACCTGACCGCTGAGCTTGGCGCTAAACTGCTCAGGCAGGGCTATACCACCATGCGGGTTTGTCACCTGCCCGGCGTACTGCCCGACCCGACCTCGCTCCCTCTCAACGTGACAGGTATAGCCAGCATCGTCAATCACCAGTTGGCACTTGACGAGTCGGCCAACTTCGTCCTGAAAGATGCGCAAGACCAGCCCAGGTATGCCGTCCTGAACGGATTTTTGTATGACCTGCAGGGCGACCGGCCGGAGCTCTTTCATGGAATACTACATTAGGCAGCAATATAATTTTGTCGCCTAAAGCCCTTCCCTTTTGGAATCAGTTTGTATCTTACAGACTGATTCCAGACCAACCTTTGCTTCATGGTATTAAACTATCTGTGGGCGGCCTTCTTTCTGATCGCCTTTGCTATTGCTTTGTTCCAACTCATCGTGTTTCGCGATGTAGAGATCTTTCAGAAACTCGTTAGCAGCACCTTCGACAATGCCAAGCTCGGCTTTGAGATTTCGCTCGGCCTGACCGGCGTGATGACACTGTGGCTGGGACTGATGAAAGTGGGCGAACGCGGCGGCATCATCGCCATTTTCTCCCGACTGGTGGCGCCATTTTTCAACCGTCTCTTCCCGGAGATCCCGAAGAACCACCCCGTGTTTGGCTCTATCCTGATGAACTTCTCAGCTAACATGCTGGGCCTTGATAATGCCGCTACACCACTGGGCCTGAAGGCGATGAAAGAGATGCAGGAGCTCAACCCGATCAAAGAACGCGCTTCGAATGCCCAGATCATGTTCCTGGTGCTCAACACCTCCGGGCTCACGATTATCCCAATCAGTATCATGGTATTCCGGGCGCAGCTTGGCGCGGCTGACCCTTCTGATATTTTTATCCCTATTCTGCTGGCTACCTTTTTCTCGACGATGGTGGGTCTGATCGCCGTGGCCTTGTACCAGCGTATCAACCTGTTCAACCCCGTGATCCTGACTTATATAGGCACTTTACTGCTGCTGATTGGCGGATTGATTTATTACTTCAGCACCATTTCGCAGGAACAGGTTAGTGTGATATCGCAAGTAGCCAGCAATGTTATCCTCTTCTCGATCATCATTTCGTTTGTTGGTCTGGCGCTCATCCGAAAAGTGAACGTGTACGAAGCCTTTATTGAAGGCGCTAAGGAGGGTTTCACAGTGGCCATTACCATTATCCCCTACCTGGTAGCGATACTGGTGGCCATAGGAGTGTTTCGTACTTCAGGTGCTCTAGATATGATTGTGGATGGCATAGGCTTCCTGATAGCTCTAACAGGTGTCAATACGGATTTTGTGCCTGCCCTACCTATTGCTTTCATGAAGCCACTGAGTGGCAGCGGTGCCCGCGGTTTGATGGTGGAAGCCATGACCACCTATGGCGTAGATTCATTTGTGGGGCGAATGGCCTCCGTATTCCAGGGCTCTACCGAAACGACTTTTTACGTGCTGGCGGTATACTTTGGCTCTGTTGGCATTAAACGCTCTCGCTACGCCCTCACTTGTGGCCTGCTGGCAGATTTTGCCGGTGCTATTGCCGCCATCTTTATTGCCTACCTGTTCTTTCATTAAACAGCAGGTATACCCATAAAAGAAAGCGGCGCTCGGRGCAGCCGCTTTTTTTATTTCAATTTTTAACCTTCTAATTTCGGGCAACAACCGGGTGCCCTTCCAACTGGGCGTAGCTCAGTTTCCAGTTACCGTCGCTGGCCTTCTTCCAAAGCAGCATAAAGTTGCCTTCTCCAAGTCCACGGGGTTCGCCGGGGCTAACCGGCAGCACGTCTACTGAAAACGTACCGGCCTCGTAGGCGATCTGCGTATCTGTGCCGGAACTAACCGGATAGGTTTTCAGGTCGGCAATGGTGCCCATTGTTTCGCGCACCCACTTGTCTGACACTTCGGACTTGCCTCTGTAGATTACCTCGCCTTGCAGGAACTGCACATCCTCGGCCATCATCGAGATCACTTTGTCAGAGTCCCGTGCATTCCAGGCACTGATAAACTCCTGGTTCAGTTCACGGACATCCACCGACTCTTCTCCATCAGACTTCGCGCACGAAGCCAGGAAGAAAAGGGCAAACAGGGTATAAAGTATATTTTTCATGATTTCTAAATTTTGGTGAGTAAACCACGACGCCATACGTGAAAACGGCATCGTTGGATTTATACCCTTTCCCGGCTCAGCACCGGGAAAGGGATAAGGGTAAACATGTTACCAGCTCTTACGTCGAACTTCAGAAGTATAGTAAGGCTTGCTGCGGTCACCATAGTCTAGGTTAGGCAGGAAGTTAGCGTACACCACTTGTGGCGTCGGTCCGTCTTCAGATGCATACATCATCGCCAGTGAATTGGCTGCTGCTGTTTCAGCTGGGGTGGCCATTGCCAGACTTGTCTGAGGAGTAGCTGCTTTTTTAGCTGGAGCCGGCGTGTTTTTCGCAACTGCCGCTCTGTTGGCAGCCGCCGAACGTTCTGCAGCTGCGGCACGCTGGGCTGCGGCTGCTCTTTCGGCTGCCGCTACACGGGCTGCTTCCGCCTCGCGCTCTTTCTGCTTGTTGTCGATCACCTTACCAACACCGTAACCTACGGCGCCACCGGCAACACCGCCTACAACACCACCTACTACGCGGTTACGCTTATGTATAATAGCACCTGCTGCAGCACCTGTACCGGCACCGATCACAGCACCTTTTGCCTGTGGGCTCCAGCCTGTTCTTTTTTCCTGCGCCTCAGCTGATCCGCCAAAAGCTACTGATGCCATCAGTGCCAGGCTCATGATATAGCTTACCTTTTTCATAACAATTTCAGTTTAGTTAAAACAATTAAACTCTGTTGTATGGGTAATTACAAGTTGCGTGCCAGTACAATTAAAATAGCCTATAATAAGTCTTTACCATACCTGTAAATTTCCTAAACACCAGAGTCAAAACCGCCATCATATTATTGATTTACAACAAGTTGCATTCACACTTAGCACTTGAAAAAAATATAGACGATGAATAAAAAAATATTTTATGAATTGGTATTTATCTTCAGGAAGGTGCAAACGGAGCAGGTATAATATTGCTTTTCATCGCTAATAAATTATCTTTAAGCATGGAAAAACTGTATCGCCGCGTCGCCCTGTTTGTCAAGTTAGTAGTTGCATCGCTCGCATTCGCATCCTGTCAGCAGGTTGCTACTGATCAAAACCGGTATGAAATACTGATCCGCAATGCCATGGTGGTAGACGGTACGGGGAGTGCGGCTTACGCAGCCCAGGTCCTGATAAATGGTGACTCTATTGCGTTGATCGATACGGATACATCCAGAACTTACACGGCCGATCGCACCATAGATGCCGCTGGCCTATACCTAACACCGGGCTTTATAGACACGCACGCACACGGCGACCCGCTAGAGACACCTGACTTTTCCAATTTCCTGTCGATGGGGATCACGACGATTTGCCTGGGCCAGGACGGCTTCAGTCCACAGCGCGAAAACCTGAAAGAATGGATGCGTGAAGTAGACGGGAAAGAGCTTGGCGTAAACGTGGCTATGTTTGCCGGTCATAATACCCTGCGTATGCTGTCGGGTATAGAGTATGATTCCATCCCATCAGAGCAAGGTAGGGCCAAACTGGAACAACTCCTCTCAGACGCCCTCGATGCAGGCTGCTTCGGTATGACCACCGGTCTCGAGTACAATCCTGGCTACTACGCCCGGCCAGCCGAATTGAACAGGCTCGCTGAAATTGTGGGTAGTAAAGGAGGCATCATCATGAGTCACATGCGCAACGAGGACGATGCTTTTGTAGAAGCCTCTATACGCGAGCTTCTGGAGCAAGGCAAATACTGTCCGGTCCATGTATCGCATATCAAGGTAGTATATGGCAAAGGTGAAGAACGCGCCAACCGTGTGTTGCAAGTGCTCGATTCTGCCCGTCAGCAAGGTATACAAGTAACAGCAGACTTTTACCCTTACACCGCCAGCTATACCGGCATCGCCATCCTCTTTCCGGACTGGGCGAAAAAACCGCATGATTACCAGGAAGTGCTGAAGACCCGTCGTCAGGAGCTTGCCACTTTCCTGCGCAACAAGATCATACAGCGTAACGGACCGGAAGCGACCCTGATCGGCTCCGGCCCCTATAAAAGTAAAACACTGCAACAGGTGGCCGAGGAACTGAACAAACCCTTCGAGCTGGCACTAATGGAAGATATCGGGCCTTACGGTGCTGACGGTGCTTACTTTATCATGGACGAAACCTTGCAGGAGACCTTTCTGAAAGACCCTCATGTGATGGTCTGCACAGACGGCAGCCCCACCATGCGCCACCCCCGCAGCTTTGGAGCCTTTGCCCGTATACTGGAGACTTATGTGGTGCAGAAAAATCTACTATCACTGGAGGAAGCTGTGCATAAAATGACGGGATTGTCCGCTGAGACCATTGGCCTGCGAGACCGTGGCTTAATTAAGCAGGGCTATAAAGCGGATCTGCTGCTGTTCAGACCGGAGGAAGTAAAGGAGAACGCCACCTATGAAAACCCGCACCAGGAGGCCAGTGGGTTTAAGTATATAGTGGTGAATGGGAAGGTTGTGAGAGAGGGTGATCAAAAGAGTGTAAAAAAAACAGGACGTATTCTAATCAAACCAGTCCGTTAACCTAAACGTTGTAAATTCTTTTTGCAGCACAAATAATCCATAACTGTATAATAGGTTTATGCTAGAGAATAGATATTGATTTTTAGCATATTCTTACTTCCTCGCGTAATTTGTTCTTAAGCATCCTTCCTCAGATAAGCCCCTCCCATACGCTATATAGCAATTAAATATCTTTGTAATCACATTCCTTCTTATCCACTCCCCTTTAATTTAGCACCTTTATATTTCATATAAAAACTTACTTCAGTACATAACGTATTGTATAAAAAAACCTAAAACTTAGACTATTCCGTCTAATGTAAAGATTTTTATGCACACTTTTCAGGCTCTGAACTTACCAAAACCCTTATGTATATGAATCTACGTCGGCTAATCTATTTATTCTTTATTAGTTTTTGCACTACCTTCTCTACAGCATGTGTCAGTACCAAAGATGCTGTTTATTTTAATAATATTGGTAGTACCGAAATAAGGGGTAGAACTGAGAGTTTAGAGCCGGTTATACAACCAAATGACCTGCTTAGCATTACAATCAGCAGCTTAAACCCTGCTGCCTCAGAAGTGTTCAATGTGTCTGCAATTAACTCCTCAAGAGTAGCAAATGCCACTGCTACAAATACAGTATCTCCTGTTATCGGATATTTAGTTGATCAAGAAGGGAACATACAGTTACCGTTACTAGGTAAGACCAAGGCTGCTGGTATGACAAAAAAAGACTTTCAAGAAGGGATACGTAACCAACTGATTCAAAGAAAGCTTCTTATTGAACCTGTAGTTGACATTCGCTATCTCAACTATAAAATTTCAGTTTTAGGAGAGGTAGCTCGCCCATCAGTTTTAACTGTTCCTAATGAAAAAATCACACTACTGGAAGCACTTGGATTGGCAGGCGATCTGACAATATACGCTAGTCGGAATAATGTGCTTTTAATAAGAGAAGAGGAAGGTAATAAGAAACTTGTACGGATTGACTTGACTACAAACGAGCTTTTCACCTCACCTTACTATTACCTCAAATCGAATGACATTATCTATGTTGAGCCTAACAAAACAAAGATTCAAAGTGCAAGTAACGTGCGGCAATGGCTACCAGTGGTCTTTAGTGGATTAACTGTGATAGTCATAGCTGCAGACAGATTAAGCAGATAATTAATAACAGTAAAAATATGACGAATAATACTCCTAATACTGAAGATAATTTCTTCGCTTCGTTAGCATATAAGTATTTGCCATACTGGCCATTGTTTGCAGTATTATTGGCAATATCCATTGCAGGAGGTTGGGCCTACCTGAATTTTCTAGCCGTACCATCTTATGAAGTGAGTGCCTCTATTATCATCAAAGACGAGAACAAAGGTGTTAGTGGCTCGCGCATCACAGAGTCTATGGATAACTTCACTACAAACAAAGTAGTTGAAAATGAAATTAACATTATTCATTCCCGAACACTCATAAGCAAGGTAGTGAATGATCTTAAACTGTATGCCCCTATCCATGAAGAAGCACAATTTAAATCTATTTCGGCGTATACCTCCTCTCCCATTATAATTGAGCATAAAGATCCGACTCAGATTAAGGCAGTACCTAAAACCTATTTTTCGGTAGATGAAAAAGTCGAAACAGTTACAATTGGGAATACAATTTACCCCGTAAATAAATGGGTCAAATCTCCCTATGGCATCGTTAGATTTACAAAGAATTTCAATTTAACAGCACCTTCCACAAATCCACTTTATTTTACTCTCACACATCCTAGCAAAGTAACTGATGAACTGATGGCAAAAGTCAGAATTCAGGCTTTAAGCAAGGTGTCTGCTGTGGTGAACCTTTACTTAAAGGACACTGTGCCGCAAAGAGGGGAAGATATTTTGAACATGCTCGTTGCATCCTACAAAGAACTTGCTGTTCAAGAAAGGAACAACTTAGCCTCCAACACCCTAGCCTTTATTGAGGATCGCATTAAACTCGCGATGGAAGAGCTCGAAGCATTGGAGAATAAAGTAGTGGAATTCAAATCAACCCAGGGTGGTGTGAACCTAAGCGAACAGGGTAAGCTATATCTTGAGAATGTGAGGGACAATGACCGCAAAATTTCTGAAATAAATACACAGCTTGCCGTACTGAACAAGGTTGAACGCTACGTGCTATCTGAGAACACATCCGGAAGCTTCGTTCCTTCCACGTTAGGGGTCAATGATCCTTCACTTAACCAGTTGCTTCAAAAGCTCTACGATTCTGAGATTCAATATCAGAAACTTAGGAATACAACAGCTGAGAATAACCCTATACTTGTTTCTATTACAAATGAGATTGAAAACATACGCCCAAGAATTATTGAGAACATTCGCAACCAGCGGGTAAACTTACAGGCAAGCCGTGCAAATTTAGCATCTACAAATAGTGGCTATAACTCTTCTTTGCAAAATATCCCACAGAAAGAAAGAGAGTTGATGGAGCTCACCAGACAGCAAATGGTGAAAAACAATGCCTATAATTTCTTACTTCAAAAAAGAGAGGAAACCGTCCTTTCCCACGCCCCAACCGCTGAGGATAGCAAAGTGATTGACAGGGCTGGTACCTCTCCCTTCCCAGTTAGCCCTAAACCGCTCTACATCTACATGATATCAGTTATGGCTGCGTGTGGTATAGGTTTATTTTTGATTGCTGGCAAGGAGCTTCTAAATACAAAGATACTTTTCAGGTCCGAAATAGCTCTCTATACACAGGCTCCTATAGTGGCTGAACTCAGTTTTATAAAAAACCAACAAAAAGGCACATTCACAGCTCCAACTGAAGTATCTGTTATTGAACAGTTCAGGCAGCTCAGAGTAACACTAGGCCTGTATGGCAGGACATTTACAAAAAAGAAGATAATGGTGACATCTAGTATACCCGGTGAAGGGAAAAGCTATGTAAGTACTAACCTTGCAGTCAGCCTAGCCTCCTCCGGTAAGAAAGTCGCCCTTCTCGATCTTGACTTACGCAACCCAAATACTTCTACTCTTTTTAATCTGTACAAAACTAAAGGCATCATCGAATATCTGTCTGATGAAAGAATAAACCCGGTTGAGATCGTAAACGAGACAGTATTGCCGAATTTATTCATTTTACCGGCAGGCTCCAATGTAGGCGACCATACTGAACTACTGTTGAGCGAGAGACTGGAAAATCTTTTCTCATACCTTGAAGTCTCTTATGATTATCTGATCATAGACACACCGCCGGTAGACTTGGTTTCTGATGCCTATCTGCTTTCTGAATACTGCGACATTACGCTGCTTGTGATGCGCCATGCATACACGCCAAAGCCGCTTGTGCAGCGACTGGCCCACGACAACAAAATACACTCGCTTAATAATGTAGCAATTGTATTTAACGGAGTAAAACCAAGGGGATTTGTCAAAGGACAATATGGCTACGGATATGGCTATGGGTATGAACATAAGTATAACGATAAAACCTACAGAAACAGAGGAGCAGCAGCAAATGCTTGAGTAAGTGCTAACCTATTCCAGATTCAGTTTAATCAATTTATAATAACGCCAGGCATGAAAATATTAGTTACAGGTACAGCAGGGTTTGTAGGTTTTCATTTAGCCGAAAAGCTAGTGCAAAGAGGAAATAATGTAGTGGGTGTTGATAACATCAATGATTACTATGATACAAAACTGAAATTTGCACGATTAGCGGAGAGCGGTATCTGTGAGGAACTTATCGAATGGAACACCGAGGTGCAGAGTTTTAAATATTCTCAATATAGTTTCTATAGAATGAACTTAGAGGATAAGGCAAACTTAATCGCGTTATGTGAGCGTGAGAAGTTTGACATAATTGTGCACCTGGCAGCTCAGGCTGGCGTACGTTATTCTATTACTAACCCTGATGCGTATGCACAGTCAAACTTAATCAGCTTCCTGAATATTCTGGAAGCGAGCCGTCAACACAATATCAAACATTTGGTTTACGCCAGTTCCTCAAGTGTTTATGGGCTAAACGGTGTAATGCCATTCTCGGTGAAACATAATGTGGACCATCCTGTGTCTTTATATGCAGCTAGCAAAAAGGCGAATGAGTTAATGGCCCATACCTATAGTCACCTTTACAAAATTCCCACTTCTGGACTTCGCTTCTTTACCATATATGGTCCCTGGGGGCGACCAGATATGGCATATTTCCTGTTTGCTGATGCCATCAAGAATAATAAACCAATACAGGTTTTCAACAACGGTGAGATGCAGCGGGACTTCACCTACATTGACGATGTGGTAGAAGGAATAATAAATGTGATGGATAAACCTGCTGAGCCTTGCCCTGATTGGGACTGCGAGCATCCTGACCCTTCCCGCTCAACTGCTCCATACAGAATCTACAATATCGGCAATAACAAACCTGTTCAACTGATGACTTTCATAGATGAACTACAGAAATGCATGGGCAAAAATGCCCTTTTGGAGATGAGAGGTAACCAACCAGGAGATGTGACAGCTACATGGGCCAATGTAGATGATTTAATAGAAAATTTCAACTATAAACCAGATACAACGATAGCATGTGGGTTAAAGAGATTTACAGACTGGTATACTAATTATTACTCCATCAGGAGAGAAACTGAAACACAACCTGAATCAATAAGTCTGCCTTAAGTAAATAATTTCTCTGATGGTTTCTGCGCTCCCAGACAGCTGTAGGAGTAACACCAGTATGATTAAACCATATCATTGTTACAAGTCTGCCTTTTCAACATCCCTTTTAGCATCTAATTCAAATACCGCCCTTGAATACTAAGCTAACTACACCACCGCCAAAGCGGAAAGAGAATTTAAGGCAGCGTGCTTACCTTAATTCTGTTACCAGTGTAATCGATTATGCCGGGGCTCAGATTGTGGGCTTTTTTGTGAGTCCATTCATTGTTGGAGGTTTGGGTAGCTCCATGTACGGTATATGGCAAATGCTCTCTCAAATGACTGGCTTCGCTAACATGGCTGATACCCGTGCCACGCAAGTACTTAAATGGTCTATTGCTCAAAAAAGAGATCTTGCTACCGACCAAGAGCTAAGAAGTGATCTCACGACGGCACTTGTGGTTACGACCTTTATTCTACCGATAATTCTAGCGATTGGTGGCATCATTGTTTGGTACGCTCCAACCCTTACCCACGCCACGCCGGAGTATCATAACATGATCCGGATCGCCTGCTCACTCCTGCTCCTGACCTTGGTTACCAGCAAAGTTTTCGATCTCTTCGAGTCTGTGCTACGCGGCATGAACCTGGGTTACAAGCGCATGGGGCTTCGGGCTGGCATCATATTTTTAGCTGGGGGACTCAAGGTGTTTGTAATCACTCAGGGGCATGGGCTTATAGGGCTTTCGAGCGTAGATTTGCTAACAGCCCTTCTGATGGGCATCACTTTTTATTTTATCGTTAAAAAGAACATACCTTGGTTCGGTTTCGCCAAGACAGATAAAAGCAAGATTATTTCTTACAGCAAACTAAGTGGTTGGTTTATGGCATTTACTGGGTCTAAGATGTTCTTGCTCAGTAGTGACAAAATTTTATTGGGCTATTTGGCTGGCCCCGTTTTCGTAACACAATATGCTATCACCCTATTTACTTCTTACGCACTACAAGGTCTCATCACATCAGTAGTGAATGGTGTGATACCAGGTATTGGAGGGCTTTTTGGCAAAGGAGAATATGACAGAGTGCAGCAGGCACGCAAAATTGTAATAACGATTAATTGGATACTTTCAGCCTCTCTGGGAGTGGCTATACTCCTGTACAACAAATCCTTCATATCCTTGTGGGTTGGAGAAGAACATTATGCAGGTAATACTGAAAACCTACTCATTCTTCTGATATCAGTGCAGACCATTTTTTTCCAAATAGATAGTCTAATCATTAATGTTAGTCTAGATATGAAAATGAAGGTATACTTTTCGGTATTAGCCTCTGCCGTTACAATTGCTTTGTCTTTCTTCTTAATTCAATACTATCACATCATCGGCCTATGCATCAGCATATTAGTGGGTCGCTTGGTACTTTCAGTCGGTTACCCGTTGCTTCTTAGAAAGATCATGCATATCCAGGTAAATTTTACTGGATGGAAACAGTTACAGCCTTTATTGATGACGGCTCTGCTGTTTATTTTGGCAACGTATGCCGGTCAGGCTATTACAATCACAGACTGGGTTTCACTTATTTCAATCGGGGTGCTTTCTATACCCACCGTCGGCATTGTTTTCTGGTTTGTAGGATTAGGAGGTGTCGAACGGAAATCTGTGTGGGAGCTTACTTCAAAGATAAAAATATTCAAACGTGAAGATAACTAACACCTTTATGAAGGAATATGTCGCAACAAAAGAATCGGAGAAGCTTCTCCAGGAGCTCTTCAGGAATGAAATCCGTTTTGCGCATTGGAAGAGTAACGGGCACCTGCTCAAATCTTTGGAAGGTAAAACAGACCTTGATCTGCTCGTCTATCCTGATGATCGTTTGAAGTATGAAGCATGCCTGACCCAAATGGGGTATAAGAAAATTATCAGTCAGGCGTGGAGCTCCTACCCTTTAGTAGAAGACTGGTTGGGCTTTGATGAACATACTGGGAATCTGCTGCATCTGCATACCCACTATGCACTTGTAACAGGTATACAGCACGTAAAGCACCTCTACCTACCTTGGTTGAAGCAGTTCTTTCAGCACATAGTTCTTGATGCGGCAACTGGGTGGCCTATACCTAAGCCCGGTCTTGAGGCAATTATACTCTTTGTCAGGATTTGGGCCAAAATGCCTCCAGCCGAGCGCATGAAAAGCGACCCTGCTATACCTTACTACCTAAAGGAAGAACTGGTATACCTACTATCAAAAACAAGTCCGGAAGAGTTAAGCCAGTTGTGCCGAGAGCTAGGGCTCAAAGTTCCGATTGATTTCAACTATTCCTTTAGTGGCATTCTGATTGGTCAAAAGTCGGAAGATATACTAAGCGTGGCCACCTACTTTTATGAACAGCTTAAGCCATACTACCGCACGCCTTGGTCAGTCTCTGTTCTGAAATCACACCTGTACAAACTCCGAATCAAATCTTCGCAGGTATCAGCCAGGTTATCCGGACCATTCAAGTTTGGTAAAACTTTAGAGAAGGGCGGAAAAGTGATCGCATTTGTAGGGAGCGACGGCTCGGGTAAAAGCACTCTCACCCGTGACGTTCTAAACTGGCTGACTTATAAACTAGATGCCCATTATTTCTATTTTGGTAAGAACCCGTTCATTTTCAGCTACAATAAACAAATAATTTCTAAAACTGATCTGCTCTTTAAGCAGGACAAGTTTTCGCAAATACTCAAGAAATTAATTGGCAACACTTACTATCCTATGCTAATTAACCGAAAGGTGGAGATGCTGGAGCATGCAAAAAAAAATGAGCCGCACAGGCAGTGTCGTGATTTGTGACCGCTTCCCGCAACTGGATGTGAAAGGCATGAACGATGGCCCACACCTCCTCCCTAAAGACTGGTGTGCTGACTTAGAAATGAAACAGTTTAGAAAAGTGCGCAATTATGATGCTGACCTGGTATTCAGGTTACTGGTCAGCCCGGAAGTAGCCTGTGCCCGAAAGCCGGAGCACAATGCGGAAATGATTAAGCTAAAGTGTGACAACATTTCTAAAATATCATTTGGTAACTCTGAGGTGATAGACATTGACGCTGACTTGCCTTATGATCAGGTGCTGCTTCGTGTAAAGCAGGAAATCTGGAAAAAACTGTAGTGTATAAAATTAAATGGAGTCAAAAATAATAGAAGTGATAGGTCCGCCTGGTGTAGGAAAAACAACCATTTACGACGCCCTATGCGCCTCTTGGATGCCATCTTTTAATTGGACACATCAGGAGAAGCTATTGGCTCCACCCAAGCCGTCTATAGGCCAATTATCTGCTTGGATAGAGTATAACCTCAGAAGTATACTGGCTAAACCGAAGGTAAAAAGCATTCCCGTAGACTATGGCCTTCGATTTTCAGACTCTTATAAAGATTTGGCGAACTTTTGCTGGAATCATCTAACATGCTCTGACATGCCGCTTAACCAAGAGGTTGGCAACCGCTTTCGGTCGTCTTACTTTTTGTTCAGCGATTTTTGCCGCTATCAGGCCATACTTGAGAGAGTAAATGGCACTCCCTGTATAATGCAGGAAGGGTTCTTACAAAAGTCTTTCCTGCTCCATGAGAATCAACAAACGGTTAATAACACTCTGAAAACCTATTTGTCGCTTATTCCACTCCCATATGCTATTCTACTTATAGACACGCCGGATGTCAACCTCATTGTACAAAGACTGATGCTACGCAATAAAGTGATCGCATCCCACATCAATGCAAATGCTGAGACACTGGCAAACGAAACAATGAAATGGCGACAGTTGCTGCATACTTCTGTGGCAACCTTGGAGCAGTACGGAGTACAGGTATACCGCTTAGACGCCAGCAGGTCGGTGAGGGAAAACGTGGCATTAACCCAACAGTTTTTAGACAACCTAAAGTAATAAAGGTATGATAGAAATATTTTTCCTATTCATAGAGCTTTTCATCATTGGGTTTACCATCTATCTCTTTCTTTATAAGAAAGAACTTGCTATCATTTATATACCTACGCTGCTATTTGCCCAGACCGTGGTCACCCCGGTGTTGCCGGCCATGACTTATTACATTATTTTCTCGCTCTTCATACTGTATTTTATCTACTTCAACACCTCATTTCTGCGTGAAAATGTATTCTCCATTTTCTTACTGCTATACTATGCCATACTTGTAACACAATCACCAGACATTGAGAATATTCGGGGCTCTCTATTTTCAGTGACTTGGCTATTCCTGGCTATACCTCTCATAGCGTCTATCTACAGAAAATTCACCAGAGATGAGCTTTTAAAAGAATTGTCTCATGCCGCCTTTATACTCTTGCTAATATTTGTGTTCAACGTAGTTATTTCTACCTACACAGGATATGCGCCTAACGCTATGTACGGTATCACAACTGGAATTCTGTATGGCAATTTGTACGCAACTGATTTTAATGTGCTCTCCCTTGCCGCTTTTGTAGTTCTGCTGAGAGCAGTTAATAAAAAAAGTATTATTTACTTTTTACTTTTTGTCATATCATTTGCTTTCATCACTCTCTCTCTCAGAAGGTCGGTTATGGGTTTGGCCGCACTCGGTATAGCCATAGCCGTACTGTTACTACTTACACAGCGAAGCATTATCAAAGTTGCATTCTTCAGTGGGCTGGCAGTAATACTCGGCTTCTTCATTATAGCCAACACAAGCTTCATGACTGTTCTTATTGAGCGCTATGAGCATAGAAACCTGGCAGAGCGGGAATTGGAGGAAGAAAAACGCTTCCTGGAGTATGAAGTGCTTTATGAGGACATGTTCATCTATGAAGACTACAATCCTTGGTTTGGCTATGGACTATTCAACAGTGCTGGCAATTATGGAAAGGGTATTTTTGAACAGCGAACGCTCCACTCAGACCTAACCAATATGGCACATTCATCAGGTATAATTGGTGTGCTGCTTTACATGCTCATGATATATACCAGTTTCTGGAAAAGTTATAAATCATCTATCACCCGGGCAGATAAGCTTTTCCTGTTTTATTGTGTAATAGTATTTATAGTATACACCACTACAGGACGCTATACAACCATAGAAAACATTTGGTTTATATTTCTTTTAGCTATGCTTCCACTTGCAAAACCAAAAGAAGTCGACAAACCTAATATTACACTAAAAAAAGACAAACCTGCACTTAAAATAGACGTAAATTCACTTAGGACACCTGCTTACTAGGCGACTCTTTATTGCTTAATCACTAACAATACTTTACTGTTTACTTTCTCAATAAGTCGGATCAGCGACTTGTGCAGGTAGGCTATATATATTTATTAATACTTTTATTATGGCCAAATTTTTATTTTACGACGATCAGATTATAAATATTCTTTTAACTTTAAAGAAGAGCAACCATCCGGGGGAGCTTCTGTGCAGGCTTATGGGTGGATTCAAGGGCTCTTAGCGCTCGGACATGAGGTATACGTGCTTACTGACATGAGCAGAATGGGAACTTTGAAAGAGGAATGCCAACACATTAAATTAATACCTTCATTCGATTCCAGAAAAGGTATACGTTGGTTTAGGTGGCTTTATTACCGTATGCCATATTTATACCGTGAGTTAAGAAAAGTTAAGCCAGATTATTTATATAAGGGTATTCCAAGCTGGCATTCTTTTCTAATTGGCCTCATCTGTTATCAATTAAAAATCAAGTTTATACAGCGCATTTCAAACGACTTTCTGATTGATAATCGTTTTTTTCATAAATCACTCTAAAACTCATTGGCATTTCAGAATATGGGGATGAAGCTCTCAGATTTTATTCTATGCCAAAACGACTATCAGTTTAGAACCATACAGGCGCAGTTTCCTAAAAAATCGGTAAAAAAAGATCTCTAACCCAATCTATCTAAACCCAAAGAGTAGTGATAGCAGCCGGGACCAGAGAGCTTATATAGGGTGGTTAGGCTTGTTTCAATATCAAAAAAACCTGAAGCTTTTGTATGAGATCGCCTCAAAACTTCCGCACGAATATTTCCTGGTTGCAGGAAAGGAGTCTAATGACATAGACAGCGATACCCTATATTATTTAGACAAGCTAAAAAATTTGCAGAATGTGCAATTCTATGGTTTTATAAAACGAGACCAAGTGCTCCCATTCCTGGCTAAAGCAAAATTTTTACTGAACACGTCGCACTATGAGGGCTTCAGCAATACTTTTCTTGAAGCTATGGTTGTTGGCACCCCAATCTTGACAAGTACAAAAGTGAATCCAGATGCTATCATATCCGAATTTAACCTTGGCATTGTCTACAGTAATGCCGCAGATCTTATAACGCAGCTCGAACAACTCTCACCAAAAGCATATGAACTAATGTCTGCTAATGTACTTGAGTACGTTACTACAAACCATGATCACAGGCCTTTAACAGAGGAGTTATTAAGTTTTTTAGATTGCAGTAAGCCTATTAACAACAGAAAGAGAACTATGTCACAACTCTGCAATACATAAACAAAGACCAGTCACCTCTCTGACTTGGTATTAATTAAGTTCTTACATGAATAAATAATTTACGCTTACACAAAATGGAAATTATTCAACGGAAAATACGTGTGCTTTTTTTCATAGGGAGTTTACGTGCAGGCGGAAAGGAAAGACGCTTAATTGAGCTTTTGACCTACTTGCAAGGGAAAGGGTGCTATGACATGCTGGTGTTGCTTACCTCCGCTGAAATTCACTACGAAAGTTTTAATGCTTTGAGGATTTCCTACTTGGTTTTGCCTAAAATGTGGAAGCGAAATGACCCAACCGTCATCTACCAGTTCTACAAGTACTGTAAGACATTCAAGCCAGATCTGGTGCATTCCTGGGGACAGATGCAGTCCTTTTACACACTGCCTACCATAGCACTGGAGAGTGTCCCGCTCGTCAATAGTCAAATTACATCCGCCCCTCCAAACATAGATAAATTTTCGCTTTCCTATGCCTTAGACCGGCTCATTTTCAGTATGTCAGCCGTGATCCTTTCTAATTCGAAGGCAGGACTGAAATCCTTTAACCCGCCAAGACACAAGAGTAGGGTAATCTACAATGGTTTAAATTTTAACCGTTTTGAAGATTTAGAGAATACACTGGATGTGAAAAACAAGTACGGTATAAATACCCCTTATGCCGTTGTTATGGTTGCTTCTGTATCCCAGCACAAAGACTACGACATGTTTTTCAGCGTTGGCCGCCTTGTTACGGCTAAGCGCGACGATATTAGCTTTATAGGTGTAGGGGCTTTTTTTGAAGATGACCCAGCCTACCACCGTATTCTGGAAGTAACTAAAGATAACTCCAGACTCCTCTTTAATGGTGATATAAATGATGTTGAGTCGCTGGTAAATGCTGTGATGTTGGTATGCTACTCTCACCCAATGGTGAAGGTATATCAAATGCAATACTTGAGTATATGGCACTCGGAAAACCTGTCGTAGCGAGCAATAAAGGAGGTACACCTGAGATAATCGGGCACGGTGCAGGCGGCTATTTGGTACAAGATCACGACTCAGTCGAAATCATTGCGTCTTATGTTATCGAATTGATTGATAATGTAGAAAAACGAGTTGCGTGTGGGAGTACCAATCGAAAAATGATTTATGAAAATTTTTCTGTGGAAAGAATGGGAAGAGCTTTCGAGCGGGTATACCAGTCAGTCATTTCAAAAAAAGCGGATGTAACACACAGCAATCTGATTGATGCAATAGACCAGGAGGCCGTAAAGCAATGAAAGTGCTATTTGTAAGTAGGTCTGCATCTGGCGAGCTACTCCCTTTGTAAAAGAACAGGCTGATGCGCTTTTCAGGAATCATCACGTTAGAATAGATCATTATTTTATCCTGAAAGGTGGCATCAGAGGTATATACAGGCTATATTTCAGCTGCATCATTATATAAAAAGAACTAAACCAGACTTAGTTCATGTACACTATGGTCTTTCTGCACTTGTAGCTGGCGTAAGTAAATGGCTGTTCATGAGCCGACACAAGATTATTACGACATTTCATGGCTGTGATCTGAACAAAAAGTCAGAACGTAGATTTTCGCTTTTAGCTGCTAAACTTTCCTCCCACAACATACTGGTTTCAGAGAAAATGACCAAATATTTTCCAGGGAGACATTCAGTTGTTCCTTGTGGTATCGACACTAAAATTGGCCTAAACTTCAGGGCCAAGACAAGAATGGAAATGGGTTGGGGTAATCAGGAATTTGTTGTCCTGTTCTCCTCCAGCTTCGACAGAAAAGAGAAAGACCCGGAGTTTGCTTTTGAAGTAATCTCTAAGCTCAGGAGTACTACTTCACGTAGCGTTAGGTTTCTGGAATTAAAAGGATATAGCCGTGAACAACTTACAGCCCTAATGCAAGCGGCAGATGCGCTTTTACTTTGTAGCCTAAGGGAAGGTAGCCCACAAGTTATAAAAGAGTCTATCCTGAACTCTCTACCTGTGGTGGCCAATGACGTCGGGGACGTTAAGCAGATCTGCGAAGGTATAGACAATTGCTTTATAGTGGACAAAGAAGTTGATGCTTTTGTGAAAGCCCTGCTAATGCTGGTTGATAAGAACGTCAGAATTGAAAACAGAGCCCCTGTAATCGAGAAGTTTGACAACGATATCATATCTGGCAAACTGTTTCATATTTATCACGAAGTACTGAATTAGACCATGAAAGTTCTCATTGATATTAATCACCCAGCCCACGTTCATTATTTCAGGAATTTTTCTCGAATAATGATTGAGAACGGGCATGATGTTATTTTTGTATCGCGCGACAAAGAAATGGCCCACCGCTTACTGAACCTCTACGGCATACCATTTATTGACAGAGGAAAAGGCAAAGACGGTAAAATCGGTAAATTCATGTACCTGCTGTACGCTGACCTTAAGCTGCTCCAGCTTTCCAGAGAACTTAAACCAGATCTATACCTCAATTTCCTGCACCCATACCCTTCGCAGGTGGCTAGACTGCTCGGTAAAGTTTCGCTTGTATTCAGTGATACTGAACATGCAAGTCTGCATCATAAACTTACAGTTCCATTTGCCACTAAGGTATATACCCCTAACTGTTACAGACTAGACTTAGGAAGCAAACAAGTGAGGTTTAATGGCTTTATGGAGCTGGCTTACCTGCATCCAAATTACTTTACTCCAAATCCAGCTATACTAGGGCTGCTAGGTGTTAAAGAGAATGAGCGATATGTAATTATCAGGTTTGTCTCCTGGGCGGCAGCACATGACTTTGGGCATACCGGTATGGCACTTGAGAACAAAATAAAAGCTGTTCAGCGCATATCAAGTCATGCAAGAGTCTTTATTACTTCAGAAGGTGAACTTCCTCAGGAGCTAGAGCAATACCGCATCAACATTCCATTTAACCAAATGCATGACGCCATCTATTATAGTAGTCTGTTGTTTGGGGAGAGTGCTACTATGGCATCCGAGGCTGCAGTACTTGGTACTCCATCCATCTTCATAGACAATGATGGAAGAGGCTATACAGATGAAGAAGAACGTAAATATGGGATTGTGTTTAACTTCACGGAGAGTAGAGAAGACCAGAAGAGAGCTATTGATAAAGCGGAAGAAATACTCATGGATTCTGCTGGTTTTGCGAGGTTCAAGAAAGTTAGAGAGGACCTTATAAATGAATGTGTGGACACAACCCAATTTATGGTAGATGAGGTACTAACGTATGCTTAGATCATAAATATATACCTGATTATCAAACTCATCTTGCAAGTACCAGTAACGAATACCCTCCTAGTGATTTAACCGCAATATCCTGATTCAGCTTGAATAGTGCATTACGTAATGACGAGGCAAGCCTTGATTTAATGGTTTTATCTGATAACTCCACCGAGCCGGCGGTATAAAAAGAGTCTATAACTTCATAACCTGCATCTTTAAGGGTCGCAATAGCCGTTTCTTTCGTGAAGAAATGCAAATGCCCTAGTGAGTTTCGCCAATGCATCAGTTTATTTCTTAGCACACTCTGAGCAGAAACATCTAAAGGTATATGGAAGATAGTGTATTCCGCTTTTCCTTTACACTGCTTTAGAAAATTAAGGTAATCGTCCACATGTTCAAATACATCAATCATTAATAGCAGATCAAATTTACTATCAACAGTGAGTAAATTCTCGAGTTTGAACTGTAATCTTTCTTTCTCTCTCAGCCTTGCTAAACTTATAGCGTCCGATGAGATGTCATATCCGGTAAACACCACATCCTCTCCCATTGATAGGTGCAGTTGATTTAATATTTCACCAGCTCCACAACCAATTTCTGCAATCGTTTTAACATTAAGATTATGGCGATATAACATTTTTAATATCTGCGCTGCCTTCCAGGGAGAGTCTTCAACGTGCCATGTTGGATTTTTCAACAGATACTCACCATTTTCTTTTGTGTAAATCTCCTCTATCATAATAAAATTGTTTAGTCAGGGTGAACTTTGTACTTTATGTGGTATTTGGTAATCGAGAAGCAACCAGCACCTAATGCTGTGATTTCAAAGAGTGATCAGAATCCTACGCCGTAAAAAACGGCATTATACCTTATGTAAATTTGATTATCAGTAGAATAACAGTTATTAAATTCTATTGCCTTCCGGCTGGTAGAATAGTGTATGTGTAATCAAAATGCGCTAATGTGAGTTTTCTTCCCAAACAAGGTCATATAAACTATTTTCATGTCCAGCAGTAGCGACCAATTTTCAATATACCACAAGTCGTGCTCCGTACGCTGAGTCTTCTGCTCCTTAGTCTCAGTAGGCCCTCTCCAGCCATTCACCTGTGCCCAACCTGTAATCCCAGGCTTACAATAGTGTCGAACCATATACTTCTCTACACTGGCCTGAAATTGCTGGTTCAAATAGCTCCTATGTGGTCTTGGTCCTACTACGCTCATGTCACCGAGCAAAACATTCATAAACTGAGGCAATTCATCTAAACTGTATTTCCGCAGTATCCTGCCTAATTTTGTGATGCGCTCGTCGCCTAACTTTGTTGAGAGGCTACCCCCGGCAACCCTGTCACAGACGCTCATGCTTCTGAACTTATAGAGTCTGAATGGCCTGCCTCCTTTACCAATTCTGATAGGGCAATAAAACACTGGGCCTGGAGATTCTAATTTGATGAGAAACGCAATAACTGCGAAGAGAGGCATGAGCAGAATAAGTGCAGAGAAAGAGAATAATTTATCAAAAGTAAACTTCGCAATAGAAGCCATGTGGCTATCAAGAGGGACCTGCCTCACATTAATGGCATCTAAATTCCCGTATCGGCACAGTTTGTATGAATGTCCCAATATTCCCTGGAAATCAGGCACGTATTTAACTCTTACACCATGATAGTCGGCAGCTTCAATTATGCGTTTTACTTTTTTGGAAGTTTTAATAGGTAGCGCAATAACAATCTCATCAACCCTATTACTCATCAGGTACTGGTTAATCCCATCCAAATCGCTTACTACCTTATTTTGCTCGACCTGACATTTCTCTTCTTTGCACTTAATAAACCCCTTAATGTTGTAAGACGCAGTCTGACTGTTCTGAAGCTGACGCACAACGTTGCTTGCCGAGTCCCCGATGCCTGCTATTAGGGTATTTTTGGTTTGAGAGTCAACAATAGTTTCTACAAAACGAGTCAGGAGAAAATTTAAAGGTATACCGATTACAGGAATACATAAGGTGAAGGCAACAAGTACATTTTTGCTTGGGGCCAGCGATTCGAAAACCCAGAAAAAAAAGAAGGTGAAGCCGACTAAAATAATATAAGTCTGAGCGTATTTAAAAATCCTTGAGTTACTGTTATCGACAGAGCTGGCATGATAAAGATTTTTCCAATACCCCAGTAAAAACCACAAAAATATAAGGCTACCGAATAGAATCCACTCTATCTCAATATATTCTCTATCGCTAAAGAGATACACCGAAATCAAAAAAGACAAAAACAAAACAAATATGTCCCGACCAAAATAAACAGAATTAATTATCTGCCTTGATTTAATCATAACCTTCTCCATAATATTTGTAATAATAGTATTTATAGGATAGGCTCACCTTTACACCTTTTTAACATATTTATTGCCAGTACATTTTAGGGTAAAGTTTAAAGCAT
>NZ_AKIS01000049.1:0-19588 GCF_000277005.1 Pontibacter sp. BAB1700
GGCGTGAATCGAACAATACAGAGTCGTCAGCCGTGCGGTACGACATGTGCATCGTGATTACCTGACCAAGACGCGCTCCCGTCGTGTCGTTCGCGTCGATCTCCCCACGGTTCACATACTCACCGTCTTTTTGCTCATATATCTTATAAGCCAGGCCGTCAGCCGTAGTATGAAATTCGTCGTTTTTGTTTTTGTCGCCGCAAGACTGCAGCAACATAGCACCGGCTAGTACCGGCAATAAGAACTTTGATTTAAATAGCATGGGTTATAGGTTGGATAAAGTGTTTGTTACTAAACAGAAGCCTGCAGCTGCTCTTTATAGGCTGGCAGCAAACTTTCAAACTTGGCCACAGTATTTTCGAGGCTGTCGATTGACATGCCGCCGGCTGCGTTTTTATGACCGCCGCCGTTAAAGTGGGCGCGGGCAAACTCGTTGACAGAAAAACTGCCTACCGATCGGAAAGAGATCTTCACAGCCTGCGAGCGATCGATGATGACGGCTGCAAAAACGATGCCTTCTATAGAAAGCGCAAAGTTAACCAGGCCTTCCGTGTCGCCGGTCTTGGAGTCGTACGCTTTCAGCTCATCGGCCGTAATGGCAATGTAAGCTGTCCTGTACTCAGGAAGCACGACCAGCTTGTCCTTGAGGGCGTAGCCCAGGAAGCGCAGGCGCAACTCCGAAGAGCTGTCGTAGATGAGGCGGTGAATGTTAGAGGTGTTCACCCCTATGTGTAGCAGGTCGGCTATGATCAGGTGCACGTTTTTGGAAGTGCTCGGGTGGCGGAAAGAACCTGTGTCGGTCATGATGCCGGCATAGAGGCACTCGCCTATACCTGTGTCGATTTTGTCGCCGTCGCCCAGGGCCTTAATGAGGTCGTATACCAGTTCGGCTGTAGCGGCGGCCTGTGGGTTGGAGAAATCCAGGTCAGCGAAATCCTCTGGTTGCAGGTGGTGGTCTACCAGCACCTTGGTGCCTTTCGCCTGACGGATGTACTCGCCCATTTCGTTGATGCGCGACAGGTTAGAAAAGTCAAGGCAGAAGATAACCTGCGACTCTTCGATGATGCGGCGCACGAGGGCGTCGTTTTTCTCAGAGTAAACGAGCACATCATCATTGCCCTCCATCCAATTCAGGAAGTTAGGATAGTCGGAAGGAGTGATCACGGTAACCCGGTGCCCCAGCTTTTTGAGGTAGCCGGCCAGACCCAGTGACGAACCCAACGCATCGGCGTCCGGTTTGTGGTGTGTGGTGATCATCACCTCTTTAGGTTCTCTCAGAAGCTCTTTGAGAGCATTAATGTCGTGCATAAAGCTTGTTATAAATCCGCTGATTAATAGGGATATAAGGCGCAAATTTCTGTAAAAATAACTTCTAAAGCAATAAAATAGCTTTTTAAGACACCGTAGGCGGACCAGTGAGCGGGAGCAAGGCATTGCCTGCAGGTATAGCCGGGCGCGCATTAACATAAATATTTGCAGAAAGTATAGCCAAAGTGCTGCTATAATTAAGCTAAATGCGCTAATTTTGCACCTTCAAAACGAAACATACACACATTAACTGAATAGACATGGCTGGAAACATCACATTTACCATGATTAAGCCGGATGCGGTTGCGGACAACAACATCGGTGGCATTACTAAAATGATCGAGGAAGGTGGCTTCCGCATCGTGGCGATGAAGAAGACAAGACTGACTGAGGAGCGTGCCGGTAAGTTTTACGAAGTACACAAGGAGCGTCCTTTCTATGGTGACCTGGTGAAGTACATGTCATCTGGCCCGATCGTAGCCATGATCCTGGAGAAAGACAATGCAGTAGAGGATTTCCGCAAGCTGATCGGCGCTACTAACCCGGCTCAGGCTGAGGAAGGCACGATCCGTAAGGTATACGCCAAGTCTATCGAGGCGAACGCTGTACACGGCTCTGACTCTGATGAGAACGCACAGATCGAAGGCGACTTCTTCTTCTCTGCTGACGAGCGTTTCTAAGCAAATAAAGACTACTTATTGATTTCTCAAAAGCCCGCAGGACTATATGATCTCGCGGGCTTTTTTGATTATGTTTGCCGCCTGAATTTATTCTTTTATGAAACACGCTATACTTTCTGTTTTCTTTACGCTATGGTTGGGTACGGCCTTCGCGCAGCAAGAAAAGATGATATTCTATAACACGAACTGGCTGATTACCAAGCAGGAACATGCGGCATTTGCCCGCTCAGTTATAATGCCGGATACAGTAGCCAAATTCAGCACGTTGCGAGGGTTTAGTTTCGATGGCGATGTGATTGACTACTACTCGAACGGCAAGGTGCTGGCAAATGGCTTTTATGATAAGGGGGTGAAGAGAGGACACTGGCAGTTCTTTCATTTTGATGGGAAACCAGAGAGCAGTGGCGCCTACGAAAACGACCATCGTGTGGGAGAGTGGAAGTTCTGGTGGCCCAACGGCCAGTTAATGAACGTGCTGCTCTATGACAGCCTGGGCATAAAAGTAATGCACAGCTGGAGCGAAGACGGGAAACAGCAGGTGGTAAACGGCAACGGCAGGGTTAGCATCAAGCTGGAAGAGGACGAAAATAGCAAGGCCATGTTAGAGGGGAGTTACCGCAACGGTCTGAAAGATGGGCTTTGGCGCAGAACCAATAAGAAAGGGCAGTCAGAGATAGAGCAGTTATTCTCTAATGGTGAGCTGGTAAAAGACCAGAAATTCAAGCCAAGTTTAGCTTATCTTAATCCGGGCATTGATAGATTTGAAGTAGGGAATGAGCCTTACTATTTGGAAAAAGTAGAGAGGTGGATGGTTGACCCGCAAATATATGCAGGGAATTATCCTGTAGTAGCTAGTGTGATGGGATGGGAAGTGGAAGCTGTGAAAGTTAAATCGAAGCCGGACTACTATAAGGTATATGCTCAACTGGAGGGCAAACCCTTTATATATGAAGAGCATCCAACAACAGCACCTGAGTTTCCAGGTGGAGATAAGGCTTACCAGAGTTACATGAACAAATACATCATTAACCCTTTGAAACTATCAGGGGTTAAATTTGAGAAGGTAGTTTATGTAGACTTTGATATCACGGATGAAGGAAAGGTAGGAAATGTGATTCTCCCAAAAGGTATACAGGAAGAAATAGTAAAAGACATTATCACAAAAGGATTTACTGCAATGCCTATATGGAAACCTGCGACCCGTAACCTTGAACCCATTTACACGCGGTATAGATATCCGCTTAATCTATAAAACAAAAACAGCCGGMWYCKGCWGTTTTTGTTTTATAGCAAGTGCTGCTTAAGTTCTCGGAATTTTAAAACGCTGCCCCGGACGGATCAGGTCTGGGTTTCCACCGATAGTGTCCTTGTTCGCTTCGTAAATTCTGTTCCAGGCGTTGGCATCGCCGTAGAGCTTCTTGGCGATCTTGGAGAGTGAGTCGCCGCTCTGCACGGTATACACATCCTGGTTGGCACTTGGGTCTGTTACCTGCTGCTCGTCTTTGTTTGTGAAAAACTTATGGTCCTCGGACTGACCGGGCACTTTGTTAACCTGATCGGAGCTCTTCTTGGCAGGTTCTTGTTCTCCTTTTTTGAAAAAATCACGCAATCCCATATTTCAGTTATTTTAATGTCAGTACTCGTTTTAAGCAGAACCGTGAATACACAGCTGCTTAAATAGATACGCCAATAGGGGGGCATGGTTGTGGTGCCTGCGTGATTGGTTTCATTAAGGCGGCTTGCATTAACTTTCATATATTTTAGCCGTAATCAATGCACGTCTCCTGCATGAGCAGGCGCAGGTATGTACAACCATAAACTATGAATAAGATGAATGCGACATTGAACAGAGTAAAAACCTCCTGGACCTTTGTGATGGCCTTCATGCTGATGGCCTTCATGGCTAGCTGCGGAGGCAATAGCGATGATGCGGGTAACGCCAACATGATCTCAGGTGGCAGCAGCAAGACCTGGAAAGCTGACAAAGAACTCACCGCCTCCGGCGACAAAGACAAACTGACCAGAGAAGAGAAGCAGGAAACAATGCAGTTTTACTCGGATGGGCGCTTTGCCATGGGTGGCGGTGGCTCACTTGAAACCGGCACCTGGACCTACGACCAGGCAGGCAGACGATTGTCGTTGACTTTTGAAGGATCTGACGTGTCGCAGAACTTCACAGTAGAGAAACTGACAGACAAAGAAATGCACCTGGTAGGTGGTGATGGCTCTAAAATGGAGCTGAAAGCCGACTAAGAAATAAGAGTATATTTTTGAGCAGGAAAGCCGGTCCGATTTGGGCCGGCTTTTTTGTTAGGTAGGCAAATACAATGCATAAGCTGCCAAACCAGGTATAGCCAGACAAGTTACGCTGTGCTTCATACCAGGCGTCGCAGCGCCAGCAAGCCTAGTGCCGGCCCGACAGCCAACAGCGCCAGGGTATGGTGCAACTGCAACTGCGTGAACAAAAAGCCTGTGAGCTGAATGCTGATCACCGTTATGGCGAAACCAATGGCAACTACAATGGTAAGTGCTGTGCCAACCAGCTGTGGAGGGGCGGTTTGTGCAGTAAGGGCCGAGAACTGCGGCGAATCCCCCGCCACAACGATGCCCCAGAAGAGCAGGAAAGGTATGAGCAGTTGCGGTGTATCCAGTTGCAGCACCGCCAGCGAAAGCAAGCAGCACAGGCCGGAGAGCAGCAGTTGCACGAAAGCCACCCGAGCGCTTCCCCATACCTGCGAGAGATAGCCACCCCCAATACAGCCTACTGCTCCGGCCGCAATCACGGCAAAGCTGTAAGCCGATACCTCACCGGGACTGAGTTGTGGAATTGCCAGTGCCAGGATCAGCGGCGTGAATGCCCACAAGGTATAGAGCTCCCACATGTGACCAAAGTAGCCAAAAGCCGCTGACCGGAAAGCCCGGTCACGGAAAGCCTGCAGCATGTTGCTGAGCTTGAAGGTCGCGCCTTTCTTCAGATATGGTCCGTCAGGCACAAACAGGTATAGGAGGAAGCCTCCTGTAGCTGCCATGGCGCTTACCGCTAGCATCACTTGCTGCCAGGGTAGTTCAGCACCCAGTGCCCGGATCAGGTGCGGGAATGCTGTCCCCAGTACTAAAGCCCCCACTAAGTAGCCAATCGCCTTGCCCAGACCCGTGTTGTACCAGCTGGCTGCTATTTTCATCCCCACCGGATAGATACCTGCCAATAAAAATCCGGTGAGCGCCCGAAGCAACAGCACGGCATAAAGGTCTTTCGCAGCAAATACCACCAAGGCATTGGCTGCAGCTCCCAGCAAAGCACACAGCATGAAGAGCAGGCGAGGCGACACCCGATCGGCCAGCGATAGAAAAGCGAAGACCAGCGTGCCCGCTATAAAACCCAGCTGCACCGCCGAAGTCAGCAGCGCTAAGGCACCGTCCTGCAACTGCAACGAAGCCTTGAGCTCCGGCAGCACCGCATTGCCGGCAAACCAAAGTGAGGTACCCGCAAACTGCGAAAGCACAATAGTAGGAAGGACGCGGGCTGGAGGCGCTTTTAAAACCTCACCCATAAATCGTTTCAGCGAATTTCTCCAGAGCTTTACGGGTTTCGTAGGTGCGCTCGAACATGCCCATGTGGCCGGTTTTGCCGAGGAAGTAGACCATGCTGTTGTCGGGCAGGTGGCATTGCTCCAGGGCTTTATCGAGTGGCACGGCACCGTCGTCCTTCCCGAAGATGAATAGCACAGGGAACTTGGCAGCGGCCAGCACATCGGTTCTTTGTTTGCGGTCGCGCATGGCGGCAAGGCCTTGGGTTACACTCTCCTGGGGTGTTGCAGTGCCGATCTCTTTCATCAGCGCAATCTCCTTTTTGAGCCGGTCACGGTTCTCACTGTAGAAAAGCGGCTCTATGAAAGACTGCATGAACTTTTCCACGCCGTGCTTCTCCACAAATTCAATGGTCTTATTGCGGTTTTCCTTTTTCTCGTCGGTGTCGGGGAGGGCGGAGGAGTGGAAGAGGCAGAGGCCGCTGAGCAGGTTGCCGTACTTCTCCGCAAAGGCCATACTCACATAGCCGCCCATAGAGTGACCCACCAAGATGCACTTTTTCACACCAAGTTGCTCGAGCTGCTCCTTCACATAGTCGGCCATACTTTCCATGCTGTAGTCTGCTCTACCTTGGGTATTGTTACCAAACCCGGGCAGGTCCAGCGCCACTGTTCTGAACTTTTGTTGCAATGGATTTGCAAAATCATCCCAAACAGCCGTGCTCTCGCAGAAGCCATGCAGGAAAACGATGGGATCGCCGGAGCCGTGGTCGGTATAGGTAGCATGCTTTGTCATAGTATGTGGGGTTTATCTGTAGGGACGGGTCGCGACCTGTCCGAATCATGCACGAGTAGTTTTCAGGTGGTATAAAAGTATAGATTGGCAGGTATATCGCAAAGGATAATTTCTTGTTTCATCGCCATTGGTTTTACGGCGGGCTGGTTACAACCCAATGCCGTCAATTTAAGCCGTGTTTGTCATTTCGACTGGGAGTAGGGGCCTTCTATCAGTGAGAAATCTGAAGCATTGCAGTAATGCTTAAATAATCCAGATCTCTACATTCTGTCGAGATGACAGTTTTTTTAAGTTAGCGGCAATGGGCCGCGACCTGTCCCTGCAATGGAATTAAAACAAAAATCCCGCAGCTCTCGAAGAACTGCGGGGTTTGTCTTATAACCTTATATCAAATGTAATTCGTCTTATACCGACACTTTCGCTGTTACACCGATCAACTCTCTCACGGTGTTCTCGATAGCTGTCGGGTCGAAGCCAGCGTCGCGGTGCAGTTCCAGCTGAGAGCCGTGCTCGAAGATCTGGTCAGGTATACCGAGGCGCTTCACTTGAGAAGTATAGCCGTTGTCAACCATGAACTCCAATACGGCGCTTCCGAAGCCACCCTGCAGACAGCCGTCTTCCACCGTAATCACTTTACTATACTTGCTGAAGATGTGATGCAGCAGCTCCTCGTCCAATGGCTTGCAGTAGCGCATATCGTAGTGGCCCGGGTTGATGCCTTCGTAGCTCAGTTTCTGGCAAACGTCCACGGCATAGTTACCAATGTGGCCGAATGTCAGGATTGCTACTTCTTCGCCTTCCTGCACCGTGCGGCCTTTGCCGATCTGCTGCAGTTCCAGCGGAGTGCGCCACTCTGGCATCACGCCTTCGCCACGTGGGTAGCGAATGGTAAACGGACCAGCTCCTTCTTGTGAAGCTGTATACATCATGTTGCGCAGCTCCTGCTCGTTCATGGGGGCGGCTACCACCATGTTTGGGATGCAGCGCATGTAGGCAATGTCATAAGCACCGTGGTGCGTTGGACCATCGGCACCAGCAAAGCCGGCACGGTCGAGGCAGAACACCACGTGCAGGTTCTGGAGGCACACATCGTGCACCACCTGGTCGTAACCGCGCTGCATAAACGTGCTGTAGATGTTGCAGAACGGTATCATGCCCTGCGTGGCCAGGCCAGCAGAAAAAGTCACCGCATGCTGCTCGGCTATCCCTACGTCAAAGGCACGGTCCGGCATTGCCTTCATCATGATGTTGAGCGAGCAGCCAGATGGCATCGCAGGCGTCACGCCCATGATCTTGTCATTCTGCTCAGCCAGTTCTACCATCGTATGGCCAAAAACGTCCTGGTACTTAGGAGGCTGCGGCGTGTCGTGGTGTTTCTTGTAAATCTCACCTGTTATCTTATCGAACAGACCCGGTGCATGCCATTTGGTCTGGTCTTTTTCGGCGAGGGCAAAGCCTTTGCCTTTGGTAGTGAGTACGTGCAGAATCTTCGGACCAGGTATACGCTTGAGGTCTTCCATCACCGACACGAGGTGGTTGATGTCGTGCCCGTCGATCGGGCCGAAGTAGCGGAAGTTCAGGCCTTCGAACAGGTTGCTCTGCTTTGAAAGTGTAGCCTTGATGCCGCTCTCTACCTTAGAGGCAATGTGCTGTGCATTTGGACCGAACTTGCTGATCTTGCCTAGTACATTCCAGAGCTCATCGCGCAACTTGTTATAAGTGCGGGAGGTGGTAATGTCGGTTAAGTATTCTTTCAGAGCACCCACATTCGGTCGATGCTCATGCAGTTGTCGTTGAGAACTACTAGCAGGTTGGCATTGGTAGCGCCGCCGTGGTTCAAGGCTTCAAAAGCCATACCGCCCGTCATGGCACCATCACCGATCACAGCGATGTGGTGTCGGTCTTCTTCCTGCTTGTACTGTGAGGCAACGGCCATACCCAGCGCCGCCGAAATGGAGGTGCTCGAGTGACCTACGCCAAAGGTGTCGTATTCGCTTTCTTTACGCTTCGGGAAACCAGAGAGTCCGCCATACTTGCGGTTGGTATGGAAGTTGTCGCGACGGCCGGTCAGGATTTTGTGCCCGTATGCCTGATGCCCCACATCCCATACCAGTTGATCGTAAGGGGTCTGGAACACATAATGCAGTGCTGTGGTCAGCTCTACTACCCCAAGGCTGGCCCCAAAATGACCGCCGTGGATTGATACCACATCGATGATGTATTGTCTTAACTCCTGGCTTACCTGTAGCAGTTGCTCTGGCTTGAGTTTGCGCAGATCGGCAGGCGAGTCGATAGAGGCAAGCAGCTCTCCGGGTTTGATGATCATAGAAATGTCTTTAATATAGACTTCCAACAAATTTTTCCGGCAAAAGTTTGCAACGCGCAAAATACAATCAGCCAGACAAAACGTAAAGTTAGCAAAATTCAGAATACAAGCTGCTATTTCTCCTCCCTATCCTGTCAGGGCAGCCAACAGTGGTATATGCGATAAGTGTGGTAAGTGGTTGATAGCCAATAAGGATTTCGTGCGATGGAACTTAACAGCAATTGCGCCACTTGATAACGTTACACTTATACAGGTGTAAGCTTATTTTGTTTGGAAATCATGCAGGTACGGCCTCTATAACGTAGCCCTCGCGCTGCTATTTCATCCGAATAAATTAGTATTTTTGTCCATCTGCAGCGATCAGCGCATTAACCAAAGGCCAGAGAAGTGAGTTTCGAAATTAAATTACCGTTGTTTGAGGGGCCGTTCGACTTGTTGCTCTTCTTCATTGAGCGTGACGAGTTGGATATACACGATATTCCCATCTTCCAGATCACCAATGAGTTCATGGGCTACCTCCGGCAGCTGGAGAGCCTAAATATCGAGGTGGCCAGTGACTTTATCCTGACGGCTGCCACCCTGATGCGCATCAAGGCCAAAATGCTGCTGCCCCGCACAGAGAAGGATGAGGAAGGCAATGAGATAGACCCACGCCAGGAACTTGTGCAGCACTTGTTGGAATATAAGAAGTACAAAGCGGTGCTCGGCGACCTTGGCCAGATGGAAGACTTCCGGCTGGCACAGGAAAACCGCGGTAATGTGCACGAAGAATTGCAGCAGATCGCCAATGCCAATCACTTTGAGTACGAACTGCAGGACCTGAGCCTCTACAAACTCATGCGGGTGTTCGATAAGGTGATGCACCGCTTCGAAGAGGAGCAGAACCGTCCGAAGCACACCGTGCTTACCTATCCTTATACCATAGAGGAGCAGCGGGACTATATCACCCGTATCATTGAAGAGAAGAACCAGATAGCATTTTCTGAGATCATTTCGGCCTTCCCGGACAAGATCGGCATGATCTTCAACTTCCTGGCGATCCTGGATATGCTGCAGCTCAACCTGATCGGTATAGAGGTAGGGGATGGCTTCAATGACTTTATCATTACCAAAGCTGAGGGACAGGCAGCTCAGGTGACGCAGCTTATCCTTGAGTAGCATTTCCCGGAAATCCTGAAAAAGCCGAACTGTTTCCCCCGAGTTGCCGAATAGTTAAGTAGTTTTGCACGTCAGCCGCTAAGAGCAAGCGCAAAAAGCTGGGTTACGATAGCCTGCATGGACCAGAATAAAAAGACCATACTGAAGAACTTTAGTCCGATTAAGATCCTGATCCCGGTACTGCTGGGTTTGGGCGCTACGGCCTGGCTGTTCATCAAAGACGATAAGCTCAGTGATCTGAAAGGTATAGCCGAAGCCAATTGGTGGTGGCTGGCCGCTGCGCTGCTCGTGCTTGTGATCCGTGACCTGGGCTACATGTACCGCATCCGCAGCCTCACCGACAAGTTCCTGACCTGGCGCAACAGCCTCGATGTAATCATGCTCTGGGAGTTTGCCTCGGCCATTACGCCCTCAGTAGTGGGTGGTACTACCATTGCCACCATTGTGCTCAACAAAGAAGGTATACCGCTGGGCAAGTCGCTGGCTTACGTCATGCTCACGGCCGTGCTCGACAACATGTTCTTCATCATAGCGGCTCCTATTGCACTGCTGGCCACGCAGGGTGAGGTATTCCCTGACTTTGGCCTCTCGGCTACCGATGTCAACGCACTCAAAACCGCATTTTACATCAGCTATACCCTCATCGCTGTCTATACCTTCATTATGATCTATGCCTTGTTTGTACGTCCGCGTGCTTTCAAGTGGATTCTGCTGAAGCTGACCGGCTGGAAGCTGCTGCGCAAGTGGCGCATCAACGCCTTCCACCATGGCAACGAGATCGTATGGGCCTCGCAACAGCTGCGCGGCAAAGACTTTAACTATTGGGCCCGGGCCATCATCTCTACTATTTTTGTGTGGAGTGCCCGCTACTTCCTGCTCAACTGCCTGATCGCCGCCTTTACCGATGTGACCTTTGCCGAGCACATGCTCATCATCTCACGCAATCTGATCTTCTGGATCGTGATGCTGGTTGCCATTACGCCGGGTGGGGCAGGTATAGTTGAGATGGCTTTCCCGAGCTTCTTCGGCTTGTTCCTGGGCCGCTTCAGCAACATCGTGGTGGTGCTTTACCGCCTCATCACTTACTACCCATACCTGGTGCTGGGCTCTATCTTCCTGCCAAAGTGGGTGGCCAAGGTGTTTGGCCGCGCTTCTGTGGAAGAGGAAGAGGTAAGCTACCACGATGCCTCTGCCAAGTAAAACTTGCCGGATCAAACAAGTCACTTTTCTTGTTCTGTCAGTATAAGGTATAGAAACACATCTCATTTATGAAAGCCATAGTAGTAGGAGGCGGAATCGGAGGACTGTGTGCGGCACTTGCGCTGCAGCAGGCAGGTATAGACACCACCGTGTACGAGGCAGCTCCTAAGTTCAGAGGACTGGGTGCTGGCGTAGGACTTGCCGCCAATGCGATGCAGGGCCTGCAAAGGCTCGGTGTGATGGACGATGTGGTCGCAAGGGGCAAGCAGCTCGATGCACTGGTGATCTTCGACGAGCACGGCCAGGAGATCAGCAACATGGACACCCGCCGGCTGAGCAACAAGTATGGTATCAACAACTTTGTGATACACCGCGCTGACCTGCACGAAGTGCTGTTGAGCCACCTCGCACCAGATTCTTTGGTACTGGGCAAGCGCTGTGAAACTGTGGAGCAAAACGGTGACCAGGTGCAGGTCATGTTCGCCGATGGCACCCATGCCACGGCCGATCTGCTGATCGCTGCTGACGGAATCAGCTCGGTTGTACGGCAGCAACTTATACCTGACAGCATCCCGCGCTACGCCGGCTATACCTGCTGGCGTGCCGTGATCGACAATCCGGGGGTGGAGATCAACAAAATGATATCAGCAGAGACCTGGGCACCGGAAGGCAGGGTAGGTATAGCGCCTTTGCAGGGCGACAAGATTTACTGGTATGCCTGCATCAATGCTCCGCAGCGTGATGAAAAGATGCGCCGCATGACTCCCGAAAAACTTGCCCGCCACTTCGAAATGGTGCATTCGCCTGTAGAGGCTGTGCTGGCTTCCACTTCACAAGACCAACTCATTTGGAACGACATCGCTGACCTGAAGCCTCTGAAACATTTTGTATACGGCCGTATAGTCTTGCTCGGTGATGCAGCCCACGCCACTACGCCCAACATGGGGCAGGGCGCCTGTCAGGCTATAGAGGATGCTGTGGTACTGGCCCAATGTCTGAAGCAGGAACCTGTGCTGGCCAGTGCCCTTAAGCGCTACGAGAAACGCCGGAAGGCCCGCACAGCTAAAGTGATCGGTCTTTCCCGCACACTGGGAGAAGTGGCGCACTGGAGAAACCCCTTGTTAGGTAAGCTCCGCAACACGCTTTTCCGTGCCATGCCCCGGTTCATTACCCAGCGGCAAATGGAGGATTTGTATCGGGTGGATTTTTAGATTTTGCTTTTGGCCATTGGTTATAGCCAACAGCAGGATCATTTGACTTGTATAAAATGATCATCTCAACTTCCTTTTGGTTTACTTCTTGATCATTAGCGTATTCTGATTCCCAAATGATTTCTTTCCTAATCACAAAGTCACGTTGCTGCTCTCTTGTGAAATCTCTGGCAATAAGAGCACTGTTTGCGCTACCGAAGTAGTTTAAGGTGTTTGTTAAATCTTTGCCAATATAAATTTTGCCGTTTGGGTAGGTAATTTTATAAATGACCTTCATCTAATCTCTAAATTTATTAAAATAAGATAAGTCAACTTCGTATACTATCTTAGGCTTAAGCCCAAGTTCTACTTTCTCAAACATTTTGATAAGCTTTTGCCCGTCAACTAATTCAATTTGAGGTGCGCCGTCTCTGTTTGCTTCTTTAACAGCTTCGTTGGTAAATGTTCCAGTGGTCATGATGATTCCTTTCTCAGCTCTTCCAATCATCGCATTTCGGAAGTCACCGACTTGAGCTCTGGAGACAGATCCTTTATACCTTTTGCATTGAAATAATACTTTGAAGCTGACAAAGGGATTGATTTCAAGTACGCCTTGTCCGTCTATTCCTCCATCATGAGAGCCTCCTTTTACTTCGACATTTTCAAACCCATGTTCACGAAGCAATTCTTTGCAAACGCGCTCAAAGCCGGAAGGTGAAATATTCTGTAACACCTCCAATAGGTTTGCTTCAGCACTTATCTCAACCTCTTCGGGTGATTGCTCTTCTTGTTCAGAGATGACTTCTGTCTTATTCTTGTTTTTTCGCGCTTTTTGATTTATTTCTACCCACTTCAAAAAAAGCTGATGGGCTTGATCATAATTTAAGTATGTATTTTTGCCTTTTTCAGTAAGCTTCCAGGTCCCTCTTACAGATGAATCAAGCAATCCTTCCCATGTGAGGTACTGTCGAGCCCAGGCAACCTGATTGTGAAATCTGTTCGTGCCAGACTTCAACGTTTCATCTAAAAAGGAATCCTCTAGCTTAAGAGTTTCTGCTATTTTATTTGATACCTCTTGAGGCTTTCCCGAATAACCTAATTCCCGAAGCGCATCTAGTAAAGGACCGAACCAGCGGACAAACTCAGCTTGTCTCTTTTTATCTTTCTTTGCTTTATGTTTGGTGGCAATTTCCATTGCAGAAGCTATTGAAGTATTAACTAAAGTTAATATAAATATATTTAAGTGTAATTAATAAACTTGGAAGACCTCTTCAAATCTCATAACGCAAAAAAAGGAAGCCCCGATAAGAGCTTCCTTTTTTATCAAAACGATATTTATCGCTAAGCTTATACCAACCCCTGCTTCACCAGATACTCCGCAATCTGCACCGCATTGGTCGCGGCGCCTTTGCGCAGGTTATCGGCTACGATCCACATGTTCAAGGTGCGTGGCTGCGTTTCGTCCAGACGTACACGTCCAACCAGAACGTCATCCTTACCGTGTGCGTCTTTTGGCATTGGGTATTGCAGGTTCTTTACGTCGTCTACTACCTTCACGCCTTCTGTCTCGTTCAGAATGCGGTATACCTCGTCTAAGGTGAAATCCTTCTCGAACTCCACGTTCACCGACTCGGAGTGACCACCCATCACAGGTATACGCACTGCTGTAGCCGTTACCCGGATAGAGTCGTCGCCCATGATCTTCTTGGTTTCGAGGATCATTTTCATCTCTTCTTTGGTATAGCCGTTGTCCTGGAACACGTCGATGTGCGGCAGCACGTTCAGGTCGATGGTATAAGGGTAAGCTTTCTCGCCCTCTTTGCCCTCGCGCTCGTTCATGAGTTGCTCCACCGCCTTTACGCCTGTACCTGTCACGGACTGATAAGTGCTCACGACAATGCGCTTCGCCTGCAACTCTTCGTGCAGCTTGTTCAGGGCTACCACCATCTGGATGGTAGAGCAGTTCGGGTTGGCAATGATCTTGTCTTCTTTCGTCAATTCTTTGGCATTGATCTCGGGTACCACCAGTTTCTTGCTGGGGTCCATGCGCCAGGCCGATGAATTGTCGACTACCACGATCCCTGCCTCTGCAAACTTAGGGGCCCACTCGGTAGAGGTGCTGCCGCCTGCCGAGAAAATAGCAATTTGCGGGGCGGCCGCGATCGCGTCCTGCATCCCGATTACCTTTATCTGTTTACCCTTAAACTCCATCTGTTTACCAACAGATCTTTCAGAAGCAACCAACAATAATTCCGTTACCGGGAAGTCGCGCTCCGCCAGTACTTTCAAAATCTCGCCGCCCACTAGTCCAGTGGCGCCTACTACTGCTACTTTCATTGTTTAGGGTATATGGTTAATGTGTTATGTTCCACTAACTAACTTATCTGAGTCGCGTAAAAGTTCTAAATCTTTCAAAAGTGGCCGGTTTCCTGACCTCACTGCGTCTCCGAAGACCTGTGAGTGTCTAAATGTTTGCCTTTGCTTTTCCTTTTGCGGCTGCGAAGTTCGTAAGTTTTCACCACAATATCTGCGCATGAAACAAACTTTACGCCAAGCATTTGTAAATACAGAATCCGGCTTTCCTCTCTTGAATAAAGTGCTGGTAGCAGACCAGGTAACCGGGAGTTGCATCGATTGCCAGGCTGTTAACCAAGATTCTCTCAGCATGGCAAAATGGGTGATGCGGCTGGTTGCGGGTATAATTCACTGCATTTCTCATGCCACCAGGTCAGTAATTGCTCAAAAGGTACTAATTGCAGGCCTGTTGCTCCTGTTCCTGCCATACCTTGCCACAGCCCAACTTCAGGATGACTTCTCTGATGGCAACTTCACTCAGAATCCCACCTGGACTGGCGATGTGAACGGCTTTATCGTAAATCCCCAGAACCAATTGCAGAGTAGCGGGCCGGCAGTGACGGGCACTGTGCTATACCTGTCCACGCCCTCGCAGGCGGCGGTAGGTACTGTTTGGGAGTTTTGGGCCAACCTGCGCCTGGCGACTTCTGCCAGCAACTATGCCGACATCTTCCTGATCTCAGACAAAGAAGACCTTAAAGCTGCTGATGCAAACGGCTATTTCGTGCGCATTGGAGGTACGCCCGACGAAGTGAGCCTCTTCCGGAAAGACGCCGGTAAATCACCAGTCATCATCATCAATGGCGAGGATAAAACTGTGGCGACCTCTAATAATATCGTGCGGGTGCGGGTAACGCGAGGGCTGGACTATACCTGGCAGTTGGAAATAGATGTGACCGGAACAGGCCAAAGCTACAGAAGCCAAGGCTCCGTAACAGATGCTGCACACAGACGTTCCGCTTACTTCGGGGTGCTGGTCAGGTATAGCTCAGCCAACAGTCAGCGCTTTTACTTTGATGATTTTCGGATCACCGATACTAGGCCACCCGTGTTAGAAAACGCTCAGCCATTGAGCACACAGTCGCTGGAGTTGCGTTTTAATGAGCCGCTCAATCCTACAGCAGCCCAAAATACAGCAAACTATACCTTAAACGGTAGTGCTAAGCCAGCATCCGCTGAACTTACAGAAAACGGGACCGTGCTGCTCACATTTGCGCAGTCACTACGGAACGGAGCCAATACGATTGCGGTGGCAGGTATAGCTGACCTGTATGGCAATACTTTACAGGGACCGGTGGAGCTGACTTTCCAATATGCGCTGCCGCCTGTGCTGCCCGGGTATAACGAACTGCTGATCACCGAGATCATGGCCCGTGAAACGCCTGCCACCGGGCTGCCTGCCGTGGAGTATATCGAGCTGCACAACCCGACCGAGAAGGTGCTCATGCTGCAAGGTATACGCTACTCGGATGCCACTTCTACCACCACACTGCCCAACGTGCTCCTACAGCCCGGAGAGTATGCGGTGGTGGTGCCGAATGTGCAGGTGGCCAATTTTAGCCAGTTTGGCCGCGTGATCGGTATCAGCAATTTTCCGAGCCTGAACAACACCGGCGAGCTGCTGCAACTGCGCCAGCCCAGTGGTCGTCTAATCTATGCTGTGAACTACAACGATGCCTGGTACCGCGACAATGCCAAGCGCAACGGCGGCTGGAGTCTGGAGATGATCGATGTGACGAATCCCTGCGCCGGCGCCGATAACTGGATTGCCTCCAACGACGCTCGCGGCGGGACGCCTGCCCAACCCAACTCCGTGGCCGCCTCTATACCTGACAACACACCGCCTGTCTTGCTTGGCGTGACGGCACTGGCACCCGACCGGCTGCTGCTGCGTTTTAACGAGCGGCTGGACAGTGCACAGGTTGCTGCAGTGAGCCGCTATACCTTGAGTCCGGCAGGTATAGGTATAGCTGCCGTACAGGTTGCTTCGCCGCTGTTTGAAGAAGTGGTGCTGCAGCTGGCTAACCCGCTCCAGGAGCGGCAACTGTATACCTTGACCGCCACAGGTATACAAGACTGCGCCGGTAACCTCAGCTCACAATCGCTCACAGCTACCTTTGCCTTGCCCTCCACACCTGAGCCTGGCGATGTGGTGATCAACGAAGTGTTGTTCAACCCAAGGCCGGGTGGTGTAGACTTTGTAGAGCTTGTCAATCGCAGCGATAAATTCATCAACCTGCAAAACTGGCACTTGGCTAATGTCAGCAATGACAGCATTACCAATCGGCGCGTGATCACGACAGCCAACTATGTGCTGGAGCCGGGTGCTTACGTAGTGCTCACCACCAATCCAGAGGATATTAAAAATAACTATCCCGCTGCCCGCGAAGAGACTTTTTTAAGAATGGCCTCTCTGCCTTCATACCCCGATGCGGCTGGCGCTGTGGTTGTGCTGCAGCCTGAAAACCGCATTGCCGACCGCTTCGACTACAGCGAGCGCATGCACTTTAGCCTGATCGACGACCGCAACGGTATTTCGCTGGAGCGCATCCGACTGAATGGCCCGACCTCGGCAGACAACTTTCATTCAGCTGCCACCTCTCTAGGTGCTACGCCCGGCTACCTCAATTCGCAGTCACAGGCAGGTATAGCGGCACAGCGCATCTTCACGATTGAGCCGAAGGTCTTCTCCCCGGATGACGATGGGTATGAAGACTTCACCACCATCAACTACAGCACTGATCAAACCGGCTTTGTGGCCAACATCACCATCTTTGACGCACAGGCCGGGAGATACGCAAGTTGGTGCGGAACGAACTGCTAGCCTCCACAGGTTTCTTCCGCTGGGACGGCACCCGACAGGATGGCACTAAAGCCGCTATCGGCTACTACCTGTTCTATATCGAGCTCTTCGGGCTGGATGGGCAGAAGAGCGTGCACAAAGAACGGGTGGTGATAGGAGGGAGGCTGTGAGAGTTTGAGTTGTAGCGACGTTACACCGAAACTTCGTCCGCGATTAAGCGGTCTTTCGGACCTTTAAGTCCGAAAGCATTTCTGCAGGGAATATCCTTGTTCCTGTATTCCTGCAAAACTTACACACAGGCTGTGGACATCCCCAACAGTTTTTCGGGATATGGATGTCCCGAAGAGCTTTTTAGAAGTGAATTTATTGGATATGGCTGCCTCTATAGCGAAAGTCCTGAACTGCCTGGATCGTGCAGAGATAATTCTCTCCCCGGAGGGGCAGAGTGGGCTAATCGTGCAACCAACAATTAATAAGCAGCAATTTATTCTTCAACCATCAGCAATTCAACAATCACCATTAAGCTATTTGCAGGTATAGCCCCGCCGCCTTCCTTTTAATTCCAAAACAATCTTCTTAAACTAACTTTTTTAGAAGGTGACTAAATGTGTTAGCAACTTTGTTGATAACTCACACTTATCCACAGGTGCTTGCTATAATTTTTAGAATTGAGGTTTATTCCTGCTGCATATTACCAGCTGACCAGTAGAGTTGGGCTTTGATTTTAGCGTATTTGCTGCGCAGATCATAGAGCTTGATCTGTGACTCCAGTAGCTTCTGCTCACGCGAATTGATCAGGAAAAGAGAACTTTCGCCTGCTCTGAATTTCACGATTTCGCCTTCCTGTAAGATGCGGGCATTGATCACCATTTGCTCCTGCAGCGCAAGCTGCTCTTCCAATGCCAGCCACTCATTGTACACCATCTGCACCGCATTTTCGATTGCCCTTAAAGTAAATGACTGCTGAAAGCCTACTTCCTGCTGCTTTATTTTGGTGAGCTGCAGTTTGCCACGTTCTTGTCGCAAGAATAGTGGTTGGCTGAAGCTGATACCCACTTTGTAGTTGTTGCGCATGTAAGGCGCCTGAAAGGCTTCTCCGTTCATAAAAAAGTCGCTCTGCAGCAGATTATACTCTACATCCAGCTTCGGCTTGAGTTTATCAGCGGCGAAGCGGCGCTCTACTTCCAGCTGTTGTCCCTTCAGGTCGAGTTTGACGATATCAGGATGGTTGACCTTGGCCAGCGCTACTAATTCCTGCAGGTCTTCGGGACTAAGTGGATCCAGTTCGGTGCCTTCCGCCGAAGGAACGGCATTGGCGGCAAGCTCCAGCGGCTGATTGCCTTCGTCCCACAGGTGCATCTCCACCTGCAGCTTGCTGTTGTTGTACTGCTGCAGGGCGGCGCTCAATAATACCCGGCGGTTGAGGGCCTCGGTGCGTGCCTCTACCGTGTCGATAGCAGCAAGGTCACCTTGTCGGGCACGCTCGTTCACAGCCCGGGTGCGAACTTCGGCTAGCTCCAGGGCCTCCCGGTATACCTGTACCTCATTATAATAGTATAGCCAGTCCCAGTAGTCTTTGGCCACGTCGAGCAGCAGTTTGTTTACCAGCTTGAGGCGGTCGGCTTCGGCCATCTGGGGCAGCAACTGCGCCTGCCGCACGATGGAGCGGCGCTCGTCCATAAACAAGCCCTGGCCAAGCGGTATGGCTATACCTGCATAGCTCAGTCCGTTGGAGGGGGTATATTTTTCAGGATTCAGGTAGGGGCCACTGTTGCGCTCATAGCCTGCCAGCAATTGCGGCCAAACCACAACGGCACCCGCAGGCTGTTGTTCCAGTAGGTATAGTACTCCTTGTCCGAAAACTGCTTCTCGCCATATTTACTGCTCAGCACGGGGTCAAAGCCACCACGGGCCATGCGTATTTCCTGATCCGCCTGGCGGGCAAGCAGCGCTGCCTGAGCCGCCAGCGGGTGATGCGCCAGCACCTGCTCGTAGAGCGCATGCATGGTGAGTACCCGCACCGAGTCAGCCGACTGGGCTATACCCGGCCGGGCTATACCTGTCAGGCACAGCAGCAACAGCGAAAAGACTAAAAAGGGATATCTTCTCATGTACTTATTTCTCTTCTTTGGTCTGGGAGTTGGCGCCATCCACAGGCAGCGTACCCGTGTAGTCTGGCGGGAAGCCGTTGAGTTGGCGCCATAGTTCGTACCAGATCGGCACGGTGTTCAGCATAGCCCAGCCC